>JACIYQ010000179.1 GCA_014359855.1 Parvibaculum sp. | reverse complement strand
AGGCGTTCGATCTCGAGGAGATCGTCTTTCGCGACTTTGTATTGCTTGCCGCCTGTCCGGATGACTGCGAACATCGTTGATACCACCATGTAACGAAAAAGGCCCTGCGGCCGCCGGTGACAGCGGCACGGGCCGAATTGGCGGGCAATATACAGGGGGAGGTCGCCCTGTCAAGCCGCGAAAGGGCCTGATTTCAAGGCTTTCCCGGCCGTTCCCGGTCCTTCAGCGTGCGCCAGGCGCAGATCGCCAGAAAATAGAGCGATGCCGCCAGAAAGGTCCACCAGGCGGCGGGTGAGGCCTCCGCCGGGGGGAGGCCCGGTCCGCTGCGCAGCACCAGCCAGAAGGTCGCGAAGGCCCAGAGCGCCGTCACCGCCAGCGTCAGCGGCCTGAACGCCGTCACCCGGAAGGGGTGGATATATTTGAAGGGCACGAAGGTCAGGATGCCCAACAGGGCGATGACCGCGAGACTTGTCCAGGGGCCCGTGCCCAGCACGTAGAAGCAGAGCACGATCAGGTTCCAGGTCGCCGGAAAGCCTGAAAAATAATTGTCGTGGGTCTTCATCTCCCTGTTGCCGAAGCAATAGAGGGAGGTCGTCATGATGAAGGCCGCCGCCGGAATGCCCCAGCCGTCGGGCACCATGCCGAAACGGTAGATCAGCAGCGCGGGGATCACCGTATAGGTGAGATAGTCGATCACGAGGTCGAGCACCGCCCCGTCGAAGCGCGGCGCGTATTCCGTTACCCGGACCTTGCGGGCCATGGGCCCGTCGAAGCCGTCGATGATGAGGGCGGCGCCGAGCCACAAGAGGGCGAGGCGAAGATCGCCCGCGATCAACGCCGCGATCGCCAGAAGCGCGGTGACGACGCCCGATGCCGTAAAGGCGTGAACCGCCCAGGCCGCCGCCACGCGTGCCGCCGGCCGCTTGCCCCCTTCGCCGCTCTCTCGTTCCGCTTCGCTCATGTCCCTTCCCGCTCCCCCGAAGCCATGCAGTCTAGCAGGACGGACGGCCTTCACCTACGGGCTGCAAAAGCCTCGATCCGGTCTTGTGCGGGGCCCGTGTGGCGTTTACATTCCGCGCCGTTTCGACCTCACGGGCGGCCTCAACGGTCTGCCCGTCCTCTGCGGAGAGGTGGCTGAGTGGTTGAAAGTACCGCACTCGAAATGCGGCGTACTCGCAAGGGTACCGTGGGTTCGAATCCCACCCTCTCCGCCATTTCTACCCTGTCGAACGTTCTCCGCACGCGGACGCGGCGCTGAAACGCCAAGGAACCGCGCGGTTCGGGCGCGAACCTCTGAACTGCGACGTCGGCACACTCGGCTTTGAGCGTTCTCTCTCCGCCCTCTTTCTCTCGACCTCTGGACTGCGGCCGTTCTGGTACGGCTTCTAGAGCATTGTACTTAAACGAAAGATTCGGACGCGCTGAGCTCGAATTTCGAATGCTGTTCGGCGGCCGGGAAAACCCTCCATCCAACGCGGCTCCTTTGGATTCTAGATCATCGACTTTTCGAGGAGTTCCTTGCGGCGCTCCCAATCAGGCATGTGGCGGTTCAGGAGGCGGAAGAAGCGAGGTGAGTGGTTCGGCTCGACGACATGGCAGAGCTCATGCACGATCACATAATCGATGCAATCTCGCCGCGCCGCTATCAGCATGTCATTCAGCAGGACCCGTCCCGACGACGTGTGGCTGCCCCAACGCTTCTTCATGGGACAGATCATCAACGGCGGCGGTTCGATTCCCAGAGCCGCCATGATGGGGCGCGCTTCGTCATAGCGCTCCTTGAGCACCTTCCGCGCGCGCTGGCGCATCCAGCGGCGAACCAGCACCCGGGTCCAGTCGCGATCGTCCGGAAACCGCGTCTCGACCACGAGTCGGCCGGACCGGATCAGAACCCGATCCTTTTCGGCGGTATCGATCTTCAGGCGGTACTGCCGGCCTAGATAGCGATGAGTTTCTCCGCCGATGAACTGCCGTGGGGGCGTTCTCGGCCGAAACTCCGCGAACCGCCTCTGCTGCCGCAAGATCCAGCGCGCGCGCCGTCGAACGCGCTCGTCGATCTCGGCCGGATCCGCCTCTTCTGGAGCCGCGACGGTGACGGCGCCATCCGGGAGTACCGAGATCGAAAGAGACGAGCGCGGACTTTGGGTAAGAGTGTATTCGATGACCGCGCTGCCGTAGCTCGTCGACCTGATCATCACGCTGCCTGACGGCGAGCGACCATCAACAGGCGATCGATGAGGGCGTCGATCGCCTCCGGCGAAATCGGTACGTTGTGCTCACCCCGGATCACATCGAAGATGTAATCGTCGATGTCATTCTTCATGGCGTTCTCGACGTCCGGATCCTGCGCCCAGTCCACACGCCGATGGCTGTTGATGATGCCGACCAGGTGGGCGGCGGCTTCCGCGCTCAATGTCTCGGTGCTGGCCTCGCCGGAGCCCTGGACGCCAGACAAAGCTTCGCGAAGGCAACCGTAGAAAGCTCGCCCGAGCGGATCGTCCCTGATCGGTTCGGGGATATCCGTCGTATCTCGTCGCACCATCTGGTTGCGGATGTCGCGCACGCGTTTGAGATACTCGACGTCGGAGATGCTCTTGGCCCGGAAATCCTCGATCGCCTGGCGGATGAGCTCCGAGAACCGCTTGTAGTATGTCGGATCTTCCTCCCACCGCTCGTCGATGGTCCGCTTCGTGGCATGGGCGATGGAGTCCGCCCGGCTTGCCGCCGATGCGTTGGAGTTCAGAACCTCGGCAAACGCATCTTCATCGAAGATGTTGACGAGGTCGGTCATCGGCCGGACGTCGTCCGCGACGACGTAGGTATCGAGCAGCTTTTCGATCCGCTTGCGGTACTGGCCGTAGTCCACGGCATCCTGGTAGCGCGTTCTCACGGCGCGGCGCAGGTTCTCGAAACGGCGAAGGTCGTCGCGATAGCCGGCGATGCGACGCTGGTTCGAGGGCTCGTTCGCGAACTCGTGGCTCGACAGCGCGATGGCCAGGGTCCTGGAGAAGGCATTGAGACGGTCGTAGAACTCGTCGCGCCGGGCCTCGTCGGCCAGATGCTGCTCCAGCGCCTCCTCATCCGCCGTATTCGCAACGCCCCTGAAGACGTCCCACAATTCCGAATGCCGTTGGCCGAGCTTCTCGATCTCGGTGTTGATCGACGTGACCGTCCCAGCGAGGTCGGCCTCATCGAAGCCTTCGAGCGCCGAGTAGCTCGACAGGGCCTGGTTCAGCTCGCCGAGAACGCTGCAATAGTCGACGATGTAACCGTAGTCCTTGCCTTCCGCGACCCGGTTCACCCGTGCGATCGCCTGCAACAGGTTATGTTCGGTGAGCGGGCGCGCCAGGTAGAGGACGGTGTTGCGGGGAGCGTCGAAGCCGGTCAGCAGCTTCGAGACCACGATCAGGATCTCGGGATCTTCCCGTTTCTTGAACGCCTCGATGATGCGCGAGTTGTAGGTCGCCTCGTCGCCGTAGCGGTCCATCGCGGTCTTCCAGAAGCGCTTGACTTCGTCCGACGAGGCCTCGTCGATCCGCTCTTCGCCTTCGCGGTCGTCGGGCGCCGAGATGATGACTTCGGAGGTGACCACGCCCAGCTCGTCCAGTGCGCGCTTGTAGAGGATGGCGGACCGCTTGGAAGGCGTGACAAGCTGTCCCTTGAATCCCGTCCCTTTCCAGGTGCGGCGGAAATGCTCCGACACGTCGAACGCGATAAGCGCGATGGTCTGCTCCGTCTGGAACAGCCGCGCCGTCCTGGCGTATTTCCGCTTGAGGTCCGCCTTCTGGTCCTCGGAAAGGCCGGCGCACACCCGCTCGAACCAAGCGTCGATGGCGGTCTCGTCGACACGCTGCTCGACATGACGGCCCTCGTACAGGAGCGGCACGACCGCCTTGTCCTTGACCGCCTGGTCGATCGCGTAGACGTCAATGATGCCGCCGAACTTGGCGGCGGTATTCTTCTCGGTCTTGAGAATCGGCGTGCCGGTGAAGCCCAGATAGCAGGCGTTCGGGAAGATCTTCCGCATCCGGGAATGCAGCCGGCCGTACTGTCCGCGATGGCTCTCGTCGACCAGCAGGAAGACGTCCTCCGACGGATCGGAAAAGTCGCGGACGTTCAGGGCGGTGTCGAACTTGTTGATGAGGGTGGTGACGACGGCCCGCTTCTCGGTTGCGACGAGATCGAGCAGGTTTCGGCCTGTGGTCGCGCGCTTGGGCTCCAGGCCGCACGCCTTGAACGTGCCCTCTAGCTGTTCGTCCAGATCGATCCGGTCGGTCACCAGGACGATGCGAGGATCGGGGATCGACGGTTCGAGGCCGAGGGCGCGCGCCAGCATGACCATCGTCAACGACTTGCCGGAGCCCTGGGTGTGCCAGATCACGCCGCCACGGCGGCGCCCTTCCTCGTCGCGCTCGCCTGTCACGCGGCGAAGGATCTTGCGGACAGCGAAGAACTGCTGGTAGCGCGCGATCTTCTTCTCACCGGCGTCGAACAGCGTGAAGCGGCGCGCCAGATCGAGCAGACGCTCCGGGCGGGCGAGCGCCCACAACACCCGGTCCTGTTCGGTGACGAGTCTGTCGCCTTGTCCGAACCGCGCGTCGTAGGAGGCGCGGTCCTCGCGAAAGCCGTCTGCGAAGGTCTGACGGTTCTGGTCGGCATCGAGTGGCGCATTGATCGCGGCCAGGACGTCGGCCTCGCGGTCCTCCAACTCGGCCCATTTCGACCAGAAGGATGCCGCAGTGCCGACGGTGCCATAGCGCACGTCATTCTTGTTGGTCGCGACGAGAAGCTGGACCGTCCGGAAGAGACCGGGAATCTCTCCGTCCTGCTGGTTACGGATGTGCTGCGAAACCGCCTGCTCCACCCCTGTCGACGGGCCCTTGCACTCGATCACCGCGAAGGGAATGCCGTTCACGAACAGCACAAGGTCCGGGCGCCGCGTATCCGTCGTGTGCTCGCGCTCGACATCGAACTCGGCACAGACATGAAACACGTTTGCCGACGGATCTGCCCAGTCGACGAACTTGACCTGGAACGCCCGCGTGATCCCGTCCACCGTCTGCTCTACCGCCGTCCCCAGGAGCAGCAGGTCCGTCAGTTCCTCGTTGATGCGGAGCAGGCCGGACGGGCGCGGCCGCTTCAGCCGCTCTATGGCCTCCGCAAGTCCGCCTTCGGTGAAGGGGTAGAACTGCCCGCGGAGCTCCACCCGGTTGATGCGCGCAAGGCCCTCCTTCAGGATGCCATCCAGGTAGACATTGGCGCGCTTGCCGCCTCGCTCGCGCTCCGCCTCCTCGCGTGTGAGCAGCCGCCAGCGGGGCTCCATCTTCTGGAGCAGGTGCAGCGCCGGAAGCTGCGACAGGTGCTTCTCGGTGTCCTGGATGCGGGCGGTTGATGCCTTGGTCATTGGCAGGCTCCCGGTCGGCCCGGATTCGCTAGATGAACTCGATGACCGGTAAAATGATGTTTCAGTTCAGAGGCTTGAGCCGGTCCGATGGAATGGGTCCTACAGGCTTCGCCCTTGGACCGGGCCACCCGCCCATCAACAAATCCTTGACATTCGGGCGCTATGCTCGCATGTATATCCGCGAGTTCACTGCCTAGCGGCTTTGAACCAATCGAGGCTTCGGGCGCTGAGCCAGCATGGCGAATCAGCGCCCAATTTCTTTCAGCGCAGCGCATTCAGGCAGGCCTCCCGGGTCCAGAGGGGCGATGTGCGGATCTTGGCCACGCTGTTGTCCGCCTGAAAGCAGGTGACGAAGTTCGCCCTCAGCGCCCCGTCGCGGTTCAGCCCCAGCGCCAGAACGACCACGAAGTCCTCATAGAGAAGATCGACCCTTCGCGCCGGGTCGTAGCTCCGCGTCCTGGCAACCCACCCCTGGTAACGGACGGCCGCCGGATCGGTCAGCGTGGCGCCGATCCAGTTCATGCGCTCAGCCCGCACCCACGAGAACGCGTCCTTGGCGCCGTCGCGGCTGGTGCTTTCGTAGAACGCGTGGTCAAACTGATTCTGCCGGAAGAAGACGCGAATACCGTCATGCGTCTCGATCACTCCACGGCAGTAGGTGCCAACAAAATGCTGCCGATAGGCGGCCTCGTCGGGCAGTTGGAGAAGCGGCGGCAACGGCATTACCAGCCTCCGCCCAGACGGATCTTGAAGACGTTGAACTTCTCTTCCGTCCTCGATGTCGGCCCGATCTGCCTGCGGTTGAGCCGCTCCTCCAGTCTCCGGACGACGGCCTCCTTGGCGGTTCCCGCACCAAGGGTCTCGTTGATGCGACTGGAGGCGGCGCCGAGCAGCACGTCGCACAGCTGAAGCAGAGCGACCTCCGGCGACGGCAGCGACTGGATGTCGGCGATCGTGGCGGAGAGGTTGGAATAGTGCAGGCAGCGCTGGAGGTCGTGCAGTCGCTTCCGGTCCCGGTTAGTCTTCAGGTCGCAGAAGATGCGGTACTCGTTGAAGTCCAGGATCCAGTGGTGCAGGAGCTGGTAGTAGAACTTGTAGAAGCCAAGCTCGCCGTCGTTCTGATGCAGTGCGAGGTTCACCTGTTCGCGATCGACGGCGATGCAGCGAAAGCGCATGTTCATTCCGAAGGACATGAACACGTCGACCAATTCCTCGTAGAAGGCCTGCTTTGACGGCGAGATCTTCGTCCACTTCATCTCCCCCCAAACGGCATGCCGCGCTCGCAGCGCGGCGATCCTGGCCTTGGCCTCCTCGCGCATCTCGGCGGGCAGCCAGAGGCTGCCGATCATCAGGTATCGGGCGCGCGGGCGCTGGGAGGTGAAGAGGTCCGGAAGGGCCTCGTCGCAGTAGACCTCGAACTTCATGACGCTGCCTCCGCCTGTGGCACCCGGAGGCGCCCCGTCAGCAGCTCGGTCGCGAGCGCATCTCGCTGAATCGTGAGCCGTTGTAGATATTCATCCAGCAGCGTGATCCGTCGATCCAACGTCCCTAGCGCAGTCGCCACAGCCGTTTGCTCCGGTAGTGGTGGGACGTGGATCTCAAACTTCAGAAGATCATTGCGATTGAGGGTTTTGTTTCGTCCCGCTCCGCCGGGCGAAGCAAGAGCAAGCAGCTGCCTGAAAGGTTCCGTCCGGATCAAATGTTGGAAATACTCCAATGAGAGCGCTTCGCGGTTAATTGTGAAGGTTGGAAACCGGTGAGAGACAAGGCACCCAGCGTCATCTTGAGACGTGATCGCCGCGGCTCCCTCCCAAGCGAAAACGATATTCACAATGAAACGATCTGCCTCGACCCGGTAGACGGTCTTGGTGCTCCCGTTGGCCGTCAGGTCGTCCTCACGCTGAAACGTCCCCTTGCCATGACTACGCACCCCGAGAGCACGGAACGGGCCATTCGGCTCGACCGTCTGCATGCGATCAGGAGTAAGAAGATCCTTGAGCGATCGCATATTGGGGCCCCGTAGATGGATCCCTTCCGCGGCTATCGCCCGGTACTGCATATCGAGCAAGTCTCGCGCCTGCCTTGCTGCTTCAATCGCCGCATCCCACGTGGCGAGGATATCGGCGATGCGGATCTGCTCCTTCAACAGCGGCGTGGGGACGAGAATCTGGTCGAAGGCGTCGAGTGTAAGACCGAAGCGGGTGACACCGTTTGCTGAACGCATGAACTGCCGGCGGACACCCGTTTCCTTCATCGCATAGTAAAGAAAGCGGCCGTCGACATCCTTTTTAGGGCGCGCAATGGCGAGGTGGTAGCCGCAGACAACGCCGTCCAAATCCTCTGCAACGTATGCGGGTTCAGCAATCTCCTCGGACGTTTCAGAGTCCTTGGTGAAGACGACGTCGCCCCTCAGTAGACTAAATTTCGCTATCTCTCTCTCGGTGGCGGTCGCCGCCATGAAGTCGATACCGCTATGAATACGGTGATTGTGGAAGACATCGACATAATTGCAGAGGCGAACGGGAATTTCTCCGGGCGTCGACTTCTTGTCGACGCCACTGAAGGAGACGTCTGCCAATGCGGAAAATGGCTTGCGCAGCCATCCATGGGGTAGAGAACAAGAGCTGTCAGCCATTGAGCCCCAGCTCCTTCAGATGCTCCCGCATCTTTGCGCGCAGGGTGGTGAGCTCATCCTCCAGGGCGTCGATTTCCCTCTGAACTTCGGCGATGTCGACTTCCACTGCCGGTTCGAACGTATCGACGTAACGGGGAATGTTGAGATTGAACCCGTTTTCCTTCACCTCGTCGATCGGGACGGCACGGGCGTACCTCTCCACATCCTCCCGCGCGGCCAGCGCCGAGATGATGCGATCGACATGGCTGTCGAGGAGCTGGTTCTGGTTCTTGCCCTGCTGGAAGTCCCGGCTCGCGTCGATGAAGTAGATGTCACGCCGGTCTGCCAGCGCGCCGCCCTTCTCGCGCCGGCGGTCGAACAACAACACCGCGACGGGGATGGTGGTGGTCTGGAACAGGTTCGGCGGCAGGCCGATGACGGCGTCGAGCAGGTTCTCCTCGATCACCGCCTTGCGGATGATGCCTTCCTTGCCGGCCCGGAACAGCACCCCATGCGGGACGACCACCGCGACGCGCCCCTCGCGCGTCTTCGCGGCTTCGATCATGTGGGTGATGAAGGCCCAGTCGCCCTTGGACTTCGGCGGCACGCCCCGCCAGAAGCGTCCGAAGCGGTCGTTCTCGGCATTCTCGGCGCCCCACTTGTCCAGGCTGAACGGCGGGTTGGCGACGACGACGTCGAACTTCATCAGGTTGGCGCCGTCCACGAGCTTCGGATCGTTGAGCGTGTCGCCCCATTCCAGCCGGGCTCCGTCGATGCCGTGCAGGAACATGTTGAGGCGCGCGAGGCCCCACGTGCCGCGGTTCACTTCCTGCCCAAACAGAGCGAAGTCCCGCGAGCCGACCTCTTCCGCAGCCTTGATCAGCAGGGAGCCCGAGCCGCAGGCTGGGTCGCAGATGCGATCGCCCGGCTGCGGTGCCGCGATCCTGGCCAGCACACGGGCGACCTGACGCGGCGTATAGAACTCGCCAGCCTTCTTGCCCGCCTCCGAGCCGAAGCGCTCGATCAGGTAGATGTAGGCTTCGCCGATGACGTCCTCGGCGGTCTTGTGATCCTCGCCGTCACCGACCACCCGCGAGGGCCGCAGATCCAGCTTCGCGAAGTCCTCAATCAGCGACTTGAGGCGCCGGTTGCGGTTCCTGGTGTCGCCAAGCTTCGTCTCGCTGTTGAACATGACGTCGGCGAAGGCGTCGCCAATCTTGGTCTTGTTCCGCTCGGCGATGGCGTCCAGCGCCTGGTCGATCAGCTCGCCGATGTTGTCGGCGTTGCGCTGGCGATAGAGGTCGTCGAAGCTGGCGCCTTTCGGGATGACGAAACGCTCGCGCGCCATCTTCCGCTCGACGCGAAGCTGATCACCCTTATAGCGCTGGTCCGCTTCCTGGTAGTGCTCCTTCCAGACGTCGCTGACGTACTTGTAGAACAGGAAGACGAGGATGAAGTCCTTGTATTCCGAGGCGTCAATCACGCCGCGGAAGGTGTCGCATGCCGCCCAGGCGATCCGCTTGACGTCGTCGAGGGTGGTTCTGTCTGCCATGGTTTTCTCCCTGGGATCGGGCGGGCGCCGGCGCGCCCGCCCGTCCTCGATTGCTGTCAGCGTACGCCGCACACCGGATTGAACTGCGCCCGGAGCTCCCGCTCGATCCGCATCCGCGCCGGCTCGTCGCAGTAAAGCGCCGCGACCGCGAGAGTACCGTGGTTGTTGCGCCCCCACTGATCCCGTCGGTCGTGGTTGGCCACACGGTCCTGGATCCAGCCGGCCTCGCCGATGTCGATCACCGTGTAGCGGTCCGCGTCGGTCCGCCGGCTGAGGATCGCATAGACGCCGGAATTGTTGCGAAGGTTGGCCGTGTTGCCGAAGGGGCCCTCGAAGCTGTAGTTGCCGATCGTGATGGACATGCGTAGATTGCCTTTCGTCTAAGACAATTGGACAAAGGACCTCAGGGTGTTGACGCACCTTTGAGGCCCGAGATGGAGCCGGGAGCGTTGGCGCGCTTCCGGCTTTTCTTCGCGATCTCCCGCAGAGCCAGGTCGAATAGCCGGCCCCGCGCTACGCGAAGGCGGTCCATCACCTCGATCTCGCGCCGTTCGAGCCGGGCGAGGTCGGCGAGCCTGATCTGGCTTGAGAGGTCGGGAAGCTCGATGTGCAGGGCTTCGAGGGCCTGCCTGGGAATCTGCGGAACATGGGTTCCGACGGCATCTTGGCGCAATGCGCTCTGGGTCGACGCCGCCTCCAGGAAGGCGACGAGGAAGTCGGGATCGATGCCCCTTGCGCGGCGTCGGAGGATATAGAGGGGCGCCGCCGCCACGGCAGGACCTTTGACCTCCTCCACCTTGCCGACCGAGTAGCGATTGCCGCGCGGCTGCAGCACGACGTCGCCCGGCCGCAAAAGTCCCCGTGTCGAACTGGGTGGGGCCGCGATGCGGGCGGCGCCTGCGAGGTCGACCGTGCCGTCGCCGACGAGGTCGCGCGCCTGCACGACGATGCAGGCGCCGTTCTTTTCGCTCTCGATGCGAGTGCGGAACGGAACCCCCGGCAGGATCTCGACGACTTCGGACAGAAGCATTTCTTCACCACGCCAACGCTTGTCTGCAAAGAATATAATCGCTGGCAAGCGGCCCGTCAATCTTGCTGCAGACACGCCGTTGCTGCAAACGTAAAAAGCGCGCAAAAGGTGGGGGCTTGGCGCAGGCGTATGCTGCTAAGTCTTTGATTCATATTTATGTTCTGAGGCCAGCGCTGCCCGCTGCGCCGACCAATCGCTAGGAAACGGCTTGAGGAGTAGTTCGAGCTGCCAGGTTGATGGCTGCCTTCCGTCGAGAATCGCCTCGACGATGTCCGGGGCGAGCAGGGCCAGACGCAGAACCCGGCACAGATAGGACTGGTTGATCTTCTCCGCTTCGGCCAGCTCGGTCACCGAGGCGAATCGGCCGCTCTCCATGAGCCGCTTCCAGCGGTGGGCTCGGGCGATCGCCTTCACCATGGTGTTGTCGACGCGCGGGCGGGGCTGGCCCCAACACGCCCCGTCGGGCATGACCACCTGCTTGCGCCCGCCGCGCTTCCGGAGGGTCAGGGGAACACGGACCGTCAGCGTGCGCCCGTCATCGGTGGCGGCGTCGCCGGCTCTCATGCTGCCCTCCGCGGATCGTCGGCCATGCCGCCAAGCTCATGAACCAGACGAGCCAGCCCATCGACGCGGAGGCGGATATCGACGCCTCCCTGTCCGACCTCGACGCGCTCCACGAGGAGCTGGACGATGCGGGCCTGCTCGGCGGGGAACAGCTCGTCCCACAGCGGGTCGAGCCCTTCGAGCGCGTCCCTCACCTCGGCCTCGGACAAACCGTCGATCTCGGGTCGCGCCGACCGCCATGTGCCGACGATCACCTCCGGGGCACGAAGGAGGCCGCGTAGTTGGTCGACCACCGCGCCCTCGATCTCGGCGGCGGGCACGCGTCCCACCGGGCAAGCATCGGCGCCGCGCTTCAGAACCGACTGGCTGACGTAGTAGCGGTAGAGCTTGTCGCCGCGCCGCGTGTGCGTCGGCGTCATGGCGCAGCCGGTCGGCCCGAAGATGAGGCCCTTCAGAAGAGCCGGGGTCGCGGCCCGTGTCCGGCCCGCGCGCATCCTCGGGCTTTCGCGCAGGATTCCGTGCACCTTGTCCCAAAAGGCGCGCGTGATGATGGCTTCGTGCTCGCCGGGATAGGCCGTCCCCTTGTGCACGACGTCGCCGATATAGACCCGGTTGTTGAGCAGCTTGTAGAGGAAGCCCTTGTCGACGAGCCGTCCGCGCCGCGTCCGCACGCCCTCGGCCGCGAGCGCCCGGGCCAACGCGGTCGCCGAACCCACCTCGACGAAGCGCTCGAAGATCATTCGGACCGTCGCGGCCTCGGCATCATTGATCACCAGCTTGCGGTCCCTGACCTCGTAGCCGAGCGGCACGAAGCCGCCCATCCACATGCCGCGTTTGCGCGAGGCGGCGATCTTGTCGCGGATGCGCTCGCCGATCACCTCGCGCTCGAACTGGGCGAAGCTGAGCAGGATGTTGAGCGTCAGCCGCCCCATGGACGTCGTCGTGTTGAACGACTGGGTCACGCTGACGAAGGTGACCCCGCCGCGATCGAACACCTCGACGAGCTTCGCGAAATCCATCAGCGAGCGGCTGAGCCGGTCGATCTTGTAGACGACGACCACGTCGATCCGGCCGTCCTCGATGTCGGCGAGCAGGCGCTTCAGCGCAGGCCGGTCCAGCGTCCCGCCCGAGAAGCCGCCGTCATCATAGGACTCAGGATAGAGCACCCAGCCTTCGGGCTTCTGGCTGGCGATATACGCTTCGCAGGCCTCGCGCTGGGCATCGAGGCTGTTGAACTCCATCTCCAGCCCTTCTTCCGTCGACTTGCGCGTATAGACCGCGCAGCGCAGCTTTCGGATGGATTTGGCGGATGCGGGCGATTTCGTCATGCTTGGCCTCGCCGGTTCTTGAGGCCGAAAAAGACCCAGCCGTTCCAGCGCGTCCCGGTGATGGCGCGCGCGATGGCGGAGAGCGAGCGGTAGGGACGCCCTTGCCATTCATAACCGTCGTTCAGCACCGTGACCGTGTGCTCGACGCCCTGCCATTCGCGGATCAGCCGCGTGCCGGCGATCGGCTTGTCGTCGGCGCGGATCCGGCGCAGCACGATGTTGCCGCCGTCGAGTTGCTCGCCCAAGGCCTCGAGGCGTTCGATGGTCGCCGGTTTCAAACCGCCATAAGCCAATTCCTGGATCCGATAGGCGAGCCGGCTTTCGAGGAAGCGCCGATTGTAAGGCGGCGCCTCCGTGTCGAAGAGTTCGCGCCACTGCTTCTTGAGGTCGGGCGTCGGCGTGGTCTTCAGCGCGGCCAGCCGGGACAGGATGTTTTCTGTCATGGTCGTGCGTCTCCTTTGCAAATTGGAGTTCCATGACCGCTCCGGTCGGGCGGGAAGTGAAGGCAACTTTCTCCGCGGTCGCCAGATACTTGCCTTGACTGGCGTGCCTTGAGCCGAACCAGCCCGCGCGCAAGAATCCTGCAGACCTCCCCGATTCGCTCGTCCGGCGTCATATTCCAGGGGTGGATCGGGTTCGGCATGTCCATCGCAGAGGTCACCTAAGGGATTGGATTCCCTTGGCCTCTACTCACGGTGTGGACGATCCGTCCCAAGGCGATGGCTTTTGAATCGACTCCGCTAGGCATTTGCGATAAGAACGTAAGATGAACAAATGCGAGGCAATTATGGGCGGCTGAGATGGCTAAGAACCTGAAGAAATTCGTCAATCCCAAGTTTACCCGAACCGTCGATCTCGGCCTGCTGGGCCGCCTGTTCGAGCGCCACGGCGATGCCCTGAACGGGCTGGACCTTGGGATCTTCAGGAACGAGGCCGCGCAGGACGAGGCACGCAGCGCCGTCCAGGATTTCTTCGCAGGCCCGGAGGAGAACTACCCGGAAGGACTCGTCGCCGACCTGCACCGGATCGCGGAGATCGGTAACGCGGCAGGCCTCGACATTATTCTTCAGCAGGCCGCGCGGCTCGGGATCCGCGTGACACCCGAAGCGAAGGATGACGAGCCGGAGGTTCACCAGGATCCCAAGCACGTCGCCCTGCGCGTCTTCCTCGATCATCCCGACGTTTTTGACGCCGCGTCGGACATGATGGCGCTCATGGCGCGCACGTCGCTCGCCGAGTTCGTAGGCCGCGACGAAGGCGTCGAGGCGATCATGGACGATCGCGCAAAGGCCGAATTTGAAACCGCCGCCGCCGCGATGTTCGAACAGGATCTCCGCAGCAACTATTGCCGCGCCGGCTGGTATGACGATGCCGACGAACTCGTTCTGGTGATCGAGCACGGTTCTCCGATCACCACGACCGATGTCCTGCAAAAGGACCAGAAGCGAGTAATCAGCTTCCGCGCCGCCGAACACGCGGTGCTGTCCTACAACTCAACGACGGGCCTGTTGAAGATCGGCGGCATCGCCAAGGCGCGTCGCGGCGACCTCGCGGAACTGTTCGCCCACAAGATTCTCGGAAAACCCGAATTCTTCGCCGGCGACGACGCCCAGAACCTCTACACGCTCGACCCGGTGCAGCGCGCGGGCTTCGGCTTCGCGTTCAACCATGATTTCGATCCGGGCATCCAGCGGGTCCAGATCACCGAGGTCCAGGTCGACCGCGTCGGCGCCGATCCGAAGACCGGCGAGACACGAACCTTCTACTCCTATGTTGCGCGCGACGGACGCGACAATGCCCTGGCCAGGTTGGGCGAGATGATGCGGGGCGCTAGTCTCGGGTCGGATTGGCGCCTCAACCACATCGTCATCCGCGTCCATTTCGCGACCGGCGGCAAGTCGGCGAAGAAGGTGACCGTCAAGCTGAAGCCGCCGGCACACGCCATGTTCAAGCGTCAGCAGTTCGAGGGCCGGATCATGACGCTCCTTCGCCGCAACGGACTGCTCAATGACCGAGACGCTGCCCAGGCTGCTGTTGCGGCTGAGTGAGACGGGCGATCCCGCAATCCTTTGGGGCCGAGAGGCGGCGCCTCATGCCGGGCGCGATTTCGAGCGGCTGCTCGATCACGGCGTCCTGGTCGAGCAGGCGCCAGCAACAGAGTGGGATGTGTGCCCAGCCTGTGATTGCGGTCTCGACGCGCGGCCTGTCCAGCAGGTCAATGGGCAACACATCGCGGTTTGCCCGACGGACCGGCGCAGCGACGCCGTTCTCGGCGATGACGATCTGCGGAGCTTTCGGATTCATCCCTCCGCGCTGGTCCGCGAAATCGCCATGGCGTCCGGGTTCGGTGGCGAGCCGGCGCCGGTCGCGACCGGTGTCTGGCATCTGGGGGAAACATCGAACCAGCGGGCGCTGTTCCTCGCACTGTCGCAGGATGCAGCGCTTCAACCGGGATTGATTGGCCTGATGCGTTCGCTCGCCCGGTCATCGCCCTTCACGGTGATCGCGCCGGCGATGGCTGCAGATGACCGGGCGCGCTTGGTCGACGCGGGGCTTCATGTTGTCGATGTATCGCACTGCATTGCTTGCGATGGAGCTGCACCTGGATTGGCCATCGATCAGTCCAAACTGGAATCGCAACCGAGCTTGGCGCCCCGATTGGTGATTCAACGCGCCGCAAAGACCGTATCTCTCGACGGAACGCCCAAAACCCTATCCGATCAGGAATTCCAACTGTTGGTCTTTCTGGCGGAGCATGCGTTGAAGTCGCCCGCTATCGTCGAGAATCGTGCGATCGAAGCGCACATCTGGGGAGCGAGCATCCATAGGATTTCGTCGCAGGTGCGCGAACCCGTGCGCGCGCTTCGGGATGCGCTGGCTCGCGGAAGTACGGATGCCACGTCCGTACGCGCATTGATCGAGAATCGGCGAAATCCGAACGGCTACCGGCTGGCTCTGCCTCCGGAGGAAATCGAATTGATCAAGTAGCCGCTGGTGAACGCAGCAGGAGGGAAGCGTGGCCGATTTCGGCACCGATGAAGGCGGTGGTTTCAACGCCATTAGCCGATCCTACAAGAACGATCCGACAATTGAGCACTATGTAAAGCTGCGGCGCGAAAACCCGGACGCCGAAATCGAAGTCTCTGTTGTCGGCGGGATGGACCAACTGATGTTCATGGAGCCTGAACTCAGAAAGTTCGGCTTCGACCTTCAAATTGTTGCCGGCGTCTTGGATGCAGACCCTGAGGCGATAAGTGCGCTCTCGTTGCAGATCATGGAAAGAATGATTGAAGCTCGGGATCTCGCCCGATCAGGTCAGACCCACCTGACGAGACGCGGTTTGGTCGTCCCTGACAAGCTGATCAATTGGCTAATCGCATGCATGCTGGATTCCTTGAGCTGGACTGATGAGCTTTACATCCCAAGGGATCTTATCGTCCTGATCCGCGAGCGCTTGGGCGGATCCAACCTCGAATACGAACAGGCGTCCGCTGCTCACCAGAAGCGATGGTCCGCGATCATCATCGGTGGTCAACTCAAGGCACGGGGGATCGAGCCAAGCTTCAGAATGCTCGCCAAAATTCTCAAGGTTTCTCCCACCACCGTCATGCGCTGGTTCCCGGATGGTGAGTTCGAGGAGGAGATCGCGCGGGTGTCCACCTGGTTCGACGAGAACGGCCAGATGCGAAGCCTCTCGGACATCACCCGACGACCGTTGCAAACGAAATAAGCTGCGCAACACCTAACCGGTCAGTCAAATCTGCGGCGCCGATGGATATCGGCCAATCGCAGGAAGTCTCCGGTGGTCGCGGGCCAAGTACCCACACTTCGCCCACATCATCACCACGTCGTGCCCACCTATCCTGGCGCGCGCATCGGCAACCTGCGGACATCACGAACGATGACCGAGGCGTTGACCGATGCACTCTTCGATTTCCCGAGACGACCTTCAGATCCTTCTTCATGAGGCGGACATTGCGGCCCGCCGCCTCGTCCGCCAGCTGCGGCTTCCTCGCGCCGATCTCGACGATGTCCGCCAGGACCTGCTCGTTGATCTGATCGCCCGGCTTCCCGCCTACGACGCTGATCGTGGCACGCTCGGTGCCTTTGCGGGCGCCATCCTCACCAACAGGGCGACGCGCATCGCCAACAAGGTGAAGCGGGAGCGCCGGATGTATGGCGCGGCGCCGATCTCGCTCGATGAGGTCATTCCCGAGAGCGACGGGCAGACCCGCGGCGACCTCATCGCCGAAGCCGACGGGCTGTCAGCGCTCTTCGGCCAGCCCGTCGATGCGTTCGCCACCGCCGAGGAGCGTCTCGATGTCGAGCGCGGTCTTGGCTCGCTCGAACCCGCCGACGGCGCTCTCTGTGCAGCCCTCTCCCGGACCACCGTCGATCGCCTTGCGGCGAGCGGCCATGGCGCCCGCAGCAGCCTCTACCGCCGCGTCAAGGACATCCGCCTTGCCCTGACGGCGATCGGTGTCCGGGCCGCGTGAGACGGTTCGGCGAGCGCGTGAGTAGGAGCCCATCATGAACGTCATTGCATCCAGATTCCCCGCTGTCCGGAACCCGCTCACCGAGATCGATCTCTGCGGCTGGGTCGGTCAGGCAGCACCCGGCGACATCCTCGAATATCACCGTGGCTTCCTCGCGCTCGATACCATGCCGCAGGGCACGCGCCTTGCCGAACGGGAGCGGGCGGAACTCGCCCGCGTCGCGCGCCGCGCCTGGTGGGCGGCCGAGCGCGGACTGATCCATCTCGTGCAGCGTCGCCACCGGTCGGACGATTACAGCTATCTCGCCATCGCCCGCCCGAAGCCGAAGCAGGCCTCGGTCTCGCTGTCCACACTCCTGTTGGCGGAGGTGGCGTGATGGCACCAGCTCGCGGCAACCGCCCCAGCCTCGACGACATCCGCACCATGCCGGTCGGCGAGATCGCAAAGCTTCCGGCGGAGCATCTGGCGCTGCTCCAGGAGGATGCCGACGCCGCCCTGGATGCCGCCAAGCGGCTCAAGGAGTGGCTCGAAGGCGCGATCGCGCTTCGCTACGCCGACGCGGCAGCGACGGTGCGCCGGGCCGAGGGCAAGGACACCGGCCTCGTCCGTTTCGAGGACGGCGCCGTCGTCGTCGCGGCCGATCTCCCGAAGAAGGTCGACTGGGACCAGTCGCTGCTCGCCGCACTCGTCGAGCGGATCCGTGCGGGCGGGGAGAACCCGGCCGATTACGTCGACATCGGCTTCAAGGTCCCCGAGCGCAAATACACCGCCTGGCCCACCGCCATCCGCGAGGCCTTCGCCGCCGCCCGCACGGTGCGGACCGCCAAGCCGACCTTCCGTCTCACCATCAAGTCCGAGGATACCCGATGACCAGCTCTGCTGCCCTGACCGAGATCCGCAAGCGCCACTACGCGCTCGAAGCGCTGCCCGACACCATCGTCATTCCCGTGCTCGGCGAAATCCGCCGCGAACAGGTCGTCAAGCCGATCGAGGACGCCACGCTCGACGATATCGCCTTCGCCTTGCTGGGTGTCGAAGCCGAGTTCAGCGCGGTCGGCGACCGCCTGCACGCTCTGCGCAAACTCTATGGTCTTGCCCGGCAAGCGGGCGCGCGCGGAAGCGAGTGCGCTCTTGATATGGCGTCACGCGACGCTGGAGGCCGCTGATGGCGCTGCGCATCGTCAGCGCCGACGAACGGCTGTCCGCGGCCGGCGCCAAGACCACCATGGCGATCTTCGGTCCGAGCGGCGTCGGCAAGACGTCCTTGCTGAAATCGCTGCCGCCGGCGGAGACGCTTTGCATCGACCTCGAGGCCGGCATGAAGTCTGTCCAGGACTGGCCCGGCGACAGCATCCCGGTGCGCACCTTCGCCGACGCCCTCGACATCGGCTGCCTCGTCGGCGGGGTCAATCCGTCCGCCGACCCGAGCGGCTTCTTCTCCGAGGCGCATTACCAGCATCTCAGGGAGAGCTATCCGGATCTCGTTCAGATGATCGCGGGCAAGCGCATCATCTTCGTCGACAGCATTACCGATCTCACGCGCCAGGCCATGGCCTGGGCGAAGACCCGGCCCGAGGCTTTCTCCGACAAGACCGGCAAACCCGACACGCGCGGCGCCTACGGCCTGCTGGCGCGCGAGGTCATCGGTCTCCTCAAGCATCTGCAGCACGCGCAGGCGAAGACCGCGATCTTCGTCGGCATCCTCGAACGCGTCACCGACGAGTTCAACCGCACGACCTGGCAGCCGCAGATGGAAGGCGGCAAGGCCGGCCGCGAGCTTCCCGGCATCGTCGATCAGGTCATCACCATGAGCCTGTTCGCGCGCGACGGGGACGGCTGGCGGCATGAGCCCGAGCGCGGCGAAGAACGCCGCCTCGTCTGCCGCGCCGGCAATCCCTTCGGCCTGCCGGCGAAGGATCGCAGCGGCCGTCTCGATGTCACCGAGCCGCCCGATCTCGGCGCGCTGCTCTCCAAGATCAATTCAACCCGGAAAGGATGACGAGCCATGAGCTTCGACATGAACGACGCCGAGCCGCAGAAGAGCGGCGAACTGATCCCCGACGGCACCTTCGCCAAGGTCACCATGACCATCCGGCCGGGCGGGACAGACGGCCAGAGCGAGATCGACCGGGGGCTGCTCAAGGCCTCGAACGCGCCCGGCAGCGACGTGCTGATGGTGGATGCCGAGTTCACCGTCGCCGAGGGCCCTCACGTCCGGCGCAAGTTCTGGCAGATGTTCACCGTCTCCGGCGGCAAGGTCGACGAGCAGGGTGTCTCGATAGGCTGGAAGATCTCGAAGGGGAGCTTCCGCGCGATGATCGACAGCGCGCTCGGGCTCGATCCGCAGGACATGAGCGACGCGGCGAAGGCGAAGCGAATCCTGCGCGGTCTGGCCGACCTCAGCGGCATCACCTTTGTCGCCAAGATCAAGGTTGAGCCCAGCGACGACCCGCGCTACGGCGACAGCAACAAGCTCGACCGCGTAGTTCTGCCGAGCGAGCCGGAATGGCGGAAGGTGATGGACGGCGAGGTCCTGGCGCCGAGCCCCAGCACCCGTGCGCGGCCGAAGACTGCCTCACCCGCATCGACCACAGCCCCGGCCTGGGGGCAGCCCGCCGCTTCGCCGCCCGCGAACGCTGCGCCAGCCTGGAGCCGGCCGGCACAGCCGGGCACGGCTCCGGCAACGGCCCCGGCAGCCGCGCCTGCAGCGACGCCGGTCCCGAGTGGCCCGGCCTGGCTCAACACCTGACCGTCATGACGGCCGATGAGTGGCAGGCGCACGTCACGCGCGAGGCAGCGAAGGCGATGGGACAATGGCTCGAAGGACGCGGAAGGCTTCACCAGCCCATCGCCGCTCTCACGCTCCCCGAACTGGAAGCCATGGCGGCGAACGCGATCGCGCGGTTCATCGTCCTGGCCTCGCACCGGATCAAGGATCAGCCGGACGACGCAGAGGACCTGACCCGGCTCTTGCTCGGGTAGCCGTCTGCGCCGTCTGCGGACGTCAGGCGCGGGGCTTCGGCTACGTCCACCAGCTGCGCTGGGGCCGCTTTCCTTACCACCGCTTCTGCTCGATGCGCTGCCTCGATGTCGGCGCGGCGCTCGCCAACAGGAACAACGGGATGATCGACAAGACCGACATGGAGACTCGAGCGATCAAGGAGGCGCGCCGGTTTCTCGCCGAGACGCTCACCGAGCTCGACCTGATGGCGCCGTTCTACGACCGGAAGCCGGAAGAGATCGATCGCATCATCGAGGCCTGCGTCGACGGGTTTCAGGAGTCGATGCAGCGCCAGGCAGCCGCCCGCGATCCGCTCGACGATCCTTTGCCCTTTTAGAGACGACGAATAGCCATGCCCAATGGAGAAATCTGGAGAGATATTCCGTCACTGCCTGGCGTTCTCGCCAGCAATGAGGGACGTATCATGCTGGTCCCATATCGTGGCGCGATGCCACGTGGTGGGCAGCGTCCCTATGGCGGAACGCCGACATTCGGCGTGTGGAACAAGGCCGATGGTCGTTTTATCGTCACGATTGGCGATCGCACCTACAAGGTCGCCCGGCTGGTAGCCGAGGCATTCCATGGCAGCCCGCCCTTTGAGGGCGCCGTGGTCATGCACCTCGATGAGAACGCAGCCAATAATCGCGCTGACAATCTTCGCTGGGGCACGCAACGGGAGAATCTCAACGCGCCGGGATTTCTCGACTACTGCCGTTCGCGCACCGGAGACCAGCACCCCGCCGCCAAGGCTCGGGCGAGGTCGCGCTCATGATCGTCGATCTCAACCACGGCTCCGGCTTCATCTATGGCCGCATCGGCCACGCGATCAGCGTGTCCGATCGGATCAATGCCCTGATCGATGCGGCGCTGGTGGCACGCAATCGTCGGCAGACGCCGCGCGACTATCTCGGGGGCAGCCGGATCGGCGAGCCCTGCGTGCGCAAGCTCGTCTACGAGGTGACCCATACGCCCAAGGATGAGGGACGGGATTTCGATGGCGCGATCCTGCGTATCTTCGACGCCGGCCACCAGTTCGAGACGCTCTCCATCCGCTGGCTGCGCAGCGCGGGCTTCGACCTTCGCACCGAACGCGCGGACGGCGGACAATTCGGGTTCGAGGCGGCGGGCGGCAAGCTGCGCGGCCACATCGACGGCGTGATCGTCGCCGGCCCCGATGTCGGCCTGCGCTGGCCCGTGCTCTGGGAGCACAAGGCGCTGAACGCCAAATCCTGGAACGACCTGGTCAAGCGTGGCTTGCGCGCCTCCAAGCCGGTCTACTTCGCGCAGGTCCAGCTCTACATGGGCTACCTGGAGCTGGAGACCGCCCTCGTCACGGCCCTTAACAAGGACACCGAGGCGCTCCACCACGAAGTGGTCGCGTTCGATCCGCCCTGCGCGCAGGCGCTGTCCGACAAGGCCGTCGATATCCTGCGCGCTGCGGCAGTCGGCGAACTCCCACCGCGGATCGCCGCAGCCCAGGACTTCTATCTCTGCCGCATGTGCGCCTATGCGGAGCGCTGCTGGGAGGGCGAGCGATGAGCTTCATCCCGTCTCCGCAGCAGGCGGCGGCAATCGCCGCGATCGAGGACTGGTTTCGGCGCCGCACGCGCGATCAGCAGGTGTTCCGCCTGTTCGGTTACGCAGGAACGGGCAAGACCACCATCACCCGGCATGCGATCGGCGAGCTCGGTCTCGAACCGATGGATCGCACGGGCGGCTCGGGCGGCGTGCTCTATGCCGCCTTCACCGGCAAGGCGGCCCTGGTGATGACCCGGAAGGGAACGCCGGCATCGACGATCCACAGCCTGATCTACAAGGTCTCCGAGGCGACGCCCGAGGAGATCGAGCGTGTTACCCGCGAGTTGGAGACGCTGCGCAAAGGCCTGCGCAGCATGGGGCCGGCGGAGCGCTCCTTCGCCGAGACCCAGATCCGCCGCCTCGAGCTCCGGCTCGCCGACATCCATCAGCCCCGTTTCATTCTGAACGAGCAGTCGCTGGTCCGCGACGCCGACCTGATCGTGCTCGACGAGGTCTCCATGGTCGGCGCCGAAATGGCGAGCGATCTGCTCGCCTTCGGCAAGCCGATCCTGGTGCTCGGCGACCCCGGCCAGTTGCCGCCGATCAAAGGCGACGGCGCCTTCACCGACGCCGATCCCGACGTGATGCTGACCGATATCCATCGCCAGGCCGAGACCAGCGCGATCATCCGCCTCGCGACGCTCGCACGGCAGAGCATGCCCATTCCCTACGGCGAGCATGACGACTTCGTCTGGAAGATGCGGCGCTCCGACATCGGCCCGCATCAATTCCTCAAGGGCGGCCAGGTGATCTGCGGCCGCAATGCGACGCGGCTCTTTCTGAATACCGCGATGAAGCAGGCGGCCGGCTTTCCGGACGCTTATCCGCGCGGGCTCGGCGAGAAGATCATCTGCCTCAAGAACCGGCACGATCTCGGTCTCGTCAACGGCATGTTCCTCGACCTTTCGGACATCCGCGACGAAAGCCCGCTCGCCTTCAGCGCGATGGTGCGCACCGAGGACGGGACGAGCGTCCCCGGCCGCCAATGGTTCTACAAGGGGCATTTCGACGACCACGTCGCCTACGACGCCGAGCGCCTGCGCCGCGATTGGCGCGACATGCGGGGACTTGTCGAGAGCGTCTGGGGCTACGCCATCACCTGCCACAAGGCCCAAGGGTCGCAGTGGGAGAACGTGATCGTCTACGACGACGGCCTCGGGCGGACCGCCGAGGACCGCGCCCGCTGGCTCTACACCGCCATTACGCGCGCGGAGCAAGGGCTGGTGATCCTTGATTGACTTCAACGACATCGCACCCGCCAGAACGCCTGCGGTCCATTACGATCTCGACGCCATCGTGGCCGGCCTGCGTGACAGGACCGACGCCTGGGTGCCGCAGCACTTCCCGAACGGCCGGCGCAACGGCGACGAATGGCGTCTCGCCAATATCAATGGCGCTGCGCCGCGAAAGAACGGCTCCTGCGTGATCACGCTCAGAGGCGAGCACGCCGGCGACTGGATCGACTTCGACGGCGGCCAGGGCGGCGGGCCACTGAGCACACTCGAACAGGCGACCGGCCTCAAGGGCCGCGACCTTTTTGCTTATGCCGCAGATCTGGTCGGATGGACCGCCGCAGCGCCAGCGCGGCGCGAACCCTCGGCGGTTTCCGCGAAGCCGGAGAAAGACTCTGCCCGAGAAATCGAGATCATCCTCTCGCGGGCCCTCCCGATCGCCGGCACACCGGGGGAGGCTTATCTGCGTGCACGAGGTCTCACGGTCCCGCCACCGTCCGACCTACTGTTCCATCCGGATCTCGCGCATTGGGATACGAGGACCGGGTTCCCGGCCATCGTCGGCCTGGTTCGCGATCGCTCCGGCAGCGTGGTTGCCCTGCACCGCATCTACCTGCGCCCGGATGGGGCGGCGAAAGCCGAGGTCGAAAAGCCGAAGAAGATGCTGGGCCGGGTCGGCGGCGGCGCCGTGCGCCTGGCGCCGATCGGAGAGGACGGTGCCATCGGTTTGACCGAAGGCATCGAAACGGCGCTCGCCGTTATGACGGCCTGCCCGGGCATGGCGGTATGGGCGACGCTCTCGGCCACCAACCTCGAACAGGTCGTCCTGCCGCCGGAGGCCCGGCGTGTCGTTCTGCTCGCCGACCACGATGCGTCGGGCGCTGGCCTTCGTGCAGCCGAAGCGGCGGCGCAACGTCTCCGCGCCGAAGGCCGCAGCGTCGCCATCGCCTTGCCGCGGGCGGAAGGCGAGGATTTCAACGACGTTCTGCTGCGCAACGGCGCGGGCGCGGTCCGCCAGATCATCGACGCGGCCGAGCCGTGTGCAGTGGCGGATGCCGTCGATGCGCAGGATGGCGCCCGAAACCGCCCGATCGGCTTCGTCGAGCCCCAGGGGCGCTTGCCGCAACTGCGTGCCGATGAGGGCGATCTCGCCCGCGCCCATGCTCGCAGCTGGGGTTTGCTGCTCGCCTCGAACAGGATGCCCTGGCTCTTTCGCAGCGGCGGCATGCCGACATGGGCCGTGCACGACGATGACGGCCTGCCCATGGCCCGGCCGGTGACGGAAGAGCGCCTGCGGCACATGCTGGCCAAGCTCGCCGATTGGCGGCGTCTGGCGCGAAACGGCGATCTCGTTCCCGCGCATCCGCCGACGCCGCTCATCAAGTCGCTGCTGGCGACGCCCGATCCCGGCCTGCCGGTCCTGGCGGGGATCGTCACCACGCCGGTCTTCGGCCGCAATGGCGCCCTCCTGACCGAGCCCGGCTACCACCCCGATGCGCGGCTGCTCTACCAGCCGACACCATGCTTTGCCGTGCCGCAGGTTCCGGAGCGCCCGTCGCCGGCGGAGATCGCGACCGCGCGCAGTCTCATCGTCGACGACATGCTGGGCGAGTTCCCCTTCACCGGCCCTGCGGAGCGGGCGCATGCGGTGGCATTGCTGCTGCTTGGCTTCCTGCGGGCCATGATCGACGCGCCGACGCCGCTGCATCTGATCGAGAAGCCGACGCCCGGCACCGGTGCGACCCTGATGGTCGACGCGATCGCGACGGTGCTCACCGGCGTCAGCGCCTCCGTGATGACCGAGGGCCGCGACGACGAAGAGTGGCGCAAGCGCGTCACGGCAAAGCTCCGCCAGATTCCCTCCCTCGTGCTTATCGACAATCTGCGTCACCCGCTCGACTCCTCCGCGCTCGCGGCAGCGCTCACCGCGCCCTTCTGGGAGGACCGGATTCTCGGGGCGTCCGAGATGACGCGATTGCCGATCCGCTGCGTCTGGATCGCGACCGGCAACAATCCCGAGTTCTCCAACGAGATGGCGCGCCGCATCGTGCGCATCCGCCTCGATGCCCGGGTGGATCAACCCTGGCGGCGCGAGGGGTTCCGCCACCCCGATCTCATGAGCTGGGTTCGCGCCAACCGGCCGCGCCTCGTCGCGGCCTGCCTCACGCTTTGCCGCGCCTGGCTGGCCGCCGGCCGTCCACGGGGCGCGCGCATGATCGGGAGCTACGAGACCTGGTCGCGCGTCATGGGCGGCGTGCTCGAGGTCGCCGGGATCGAAGGGTTTCTCGCCAATCTCGACGAGATGCTCGCTGCCGCCGATGGCGAGGGCGCGATCTGGCGCAGTTTCATCGGCGCCTGGTGGGACCGCTTCGGGACCGCGGAGGTCGGCACCGGCGATCTCTATGAGGTGGCGTTGGCCTGCGAGCCGCCGCTGCCGCTCGGCACCGGGGGCGACCGGTCACAGCGCACACGGCTCGGCAAGGCGCTCGCCCGCATGCGCGACCGGGTCTTCGATATCGACGGCCGCAAGATGCGCGTGCGCACGCTGGGCGTCTCCCATCAGGCCAAGCGCTGGCAGCTCACGATCGAAGGGGAACGTGGGGAACGTTTTCCGCAAGGTGTCGCGGCATCGGGCGGGGAACGTTGTGGCGAGGAGGGGAACGTCGAAAACCAACGTTCCCCGGCACAACCCATTGAAACAAAAGGCTCCGGGGAACGTGGGGAACATGGGGAACGTTTTTCGACACTAACGCATGTGCGCGGCTGCGCCCACGCGATGGAGGATAGGGAAAAACGTTCCCCACCTTCGTCACCTTCCCAAAGCGCTTGTTCCTCAACGGCTTGCACCGGGGAACGTGCGGGGGAACATCCCTCACCACGTTCCCCGAACGGCGCTGCGCCGGACTGGCTCAAGGAGGTGCTCTGATGGGCATGCTCCGTCAACTCGGCCGTCTCCAGGCGGCAGCGACCGGTCCGCCGCGATGGGTCTTCGATCCGAAACCCGACCCTTGCTCGCGCTCCTTGGAGACAATCATGATCTCGACCATCGAAACCGGCCCCGCCGAAGCGGGGGTCATCACATTCCGTCCGCATCCGGCTCATGCGCATCGCGCCATTCTCAGCCTCGATCTCGGCACCACGACTGGCTGGGCGTTGCGCAGCCATGACGGCCTGATCACGAGCGGAACGGTCTCGTTCCGACCGAGCCGCTATGACGGCGGTGGCATGCGATACCTTCGCTTCCGAAGCTGGCTGGACCAGATCGCCGCCGACGCCGGCGGTCTCGCGGCGACTTACTTCGAGGAGGTTCGTCGGCATGTCGGCACCGACGCGGCCCATCTCTATGGCGGCTTTCTGGCGACGCTGAGCGCCTGGTGCGAGAGCCACGCAATCGCCTATCAGGGCGTGCCCGCCGGCACGATCAAGCGGCACGTCGCCGCCAAGGGCAACGCCGACAAGGCCGCCGTCATGGCCGCCGTTCGCGCCCGCGGCTTCTCACCCGCGGACGATAACGAAGCCGACGCCATCGCCATCCTGCTGTGGGCCATCGAGACCGATGGAGGCGTGCGATGAGCGGGGAGACGATGCTCAGGCATGCCGCGTCGGTCGTGGCCGAGCGCCGCAAGATCTACGGAGAACCGGCCGCCGCAATGGCCGTGGTCGCCAGACGCTGGTCGATCACGCTCGGCCGGCCCATCACGTCGGCGGAGGTCGTGCTCTGCCTCATCGATCTGAAGCTGGCGCGGCTCGGGCACGATCCGAAGCATCAGGATTCGATCCTCGATATCGCCGGCTATGCAGCGGTGCTGCAGGAGGTCGGACGATGAGATGGCTGCCGAAAGGATATGGCGGCGAACGCCGGTCGGCCGAAGAGGTCAAGCGGGAGGGCTGGCGCGAGCAGGGCCTCCTCGTCGTCAGCCCCACCGATCCGCGCCTCACCTGGCCCGAGCGAGAACTGGTTCGCCAGCTCGGCGAGAAGCTCTATGGCGGACGGCGCCAGCCGACGGAGCAACGGCATGGCTGATTGGACTCGCGAACAGGTCGAGGAGCGGCTGATCGAAGCTGCTGACGTCATGAAGCGCCTCCCCGAGGTTCGGGTGCAGGGGTATTTCTCGGTGTGGCCGAAGATCGTGCATGAGTTCGCTGATCTCGTCGGTCAGGAGCCGCCGCGCATGAAGCGTCCGCCGCCCTTGCCGGACGCCATCAGCCGCATGGAGGCGACGCTGCCCTGGCTCAGATGGCTGGAGCCCGACGATGCCCGGCTTGTCTGGGCGCGCGCCGAGGGCACGCCGTGGAAGCCGATCTGCTGGCGCTTCGGGATCTCCCGCGCCACGGCGTGCCGCCGCTGGGAGTACGGCCTCAGCGTCATCACCTGGAAGCTGAATGGACAGCAAGTGCCGGCGAAGCGTTCGCGCGCCTTTCTCGTCGACCGCGTTCGGTCGTCAAGTTCATTTTGATGCGTGAGACAATTTTCGCTGAGACATTTCCCGGCGAGACACAGATCGGCGATTTGGGCTAGTTCTTGGTCATGCTCGGGCGAGCCGCGTGCGGGGATGACCACCGACCGGCGATGCACGGTTCCTCCCTGGCCGAAATCGTATGCTGGCGGCAATGGCGCGACGCTTGCCCAGTGACGGCGCCGAAATAGGCCATTTCGTTTCGCCAGCATCCTCGCGCTCGTGAATCCAAACACTTAGGCGTCTGCGTGCCTCGACGATGGCGAAGCCGCCGGTCGGGGGCGTTTCGTTTCGAGCGCATCGGCGAAGCGGGACCCGTTTCGCCGGCACAGAACAACGGCGGGCTTCGCGACCGCCGGATCAGATCCTTCACCCATCGCACCGGACCGACCATGGACGTCGTCGAAACGCCGATCGACAAGCTTGTGCCCTATGCGCGCAACCCGCGCCGCAATGAGGAGGCTGTCGCCACGGTCGCCGCCTCGCTGGCCGAGTTCGGCTGGCGTCAGCCGATCGTCGTCGACGAGGACATGGTGATCATCGTCGGTCACACCCGCTACGAGGCGGCCAAGCGCCTCGGCATGACGAGCGTGCCGGTGCATGTCGCGCATGGCCTGACGCCGGCGCAGCTGCGCGCCTACCGGCTGATGGACAACCGCTCGCATCAGAATGCGAGCTGGGACGACGAGCTGCTCAAGCTCGAACTGGCCGATCTGAAGCTCGACGAGTTCGACCTGGCGCTGACCGGTTTCGAGGACGACGAACTGGCCCGTCTCCTGGCCGAGGCGCCCGTCGAGGGGCTGGTGGACGAAGACGAGGTTCCGGAGCCGCCCGCCACGCCCGTCACCCGCCGCGGCGATCTCTGGATCCTCGGGGACCACCGCCTGCTCTGCGGAGACTCGACCTCGGCCGAGGACGTCACCCGCCTGATGAACGGCGAGCGCGCCGCGCTGTTCGCGACCGATCCGCCCTATCTCGTCGACTATGACGGCACCAACCATCCGACGAAGAAGAACGCGTCCGCCCGCGCCAAGAAGATCGCGAACAAGGACTGGTCCGACGACTACATCGAGCAGAAGCACTGGGACGATTCATCCCAGGGGCCGCAGTTCTACGAGGCCTTCATGCAGGTCGCCATCGACTGCGCCATCAAGGAGGACGCGGCCTGGTATTGCTGGCATGCCTCGCGGCGCCAGGCAATGCTGGAAGCCTGCTGGTCCAAGTTCGACGTGCTGCATCACCAGCAGATCATCTGGGCCAAGAGCCGTCCGGTGCTCACGCGCTCGATCATGCTGTGGGCGCACGAGCCCTGCCTGTTCGGCTGGCGCTCGGGCAACAAGCCGCGCGTCAACCGCGAAGGCTTCGAGAACTGGCCGACGACGGTGTGGTCCATCCCGTCGAGCGAGATCGAGACGCGGGAGCACCCGACCTCGAAACCGGTGCGCGTGTTCACGCTGCCGATGGAGCTGCACACCGTGCCGGGGGAAATCTGCTACGAGCCGTTCTCCGGCTCGGGCTCGCAACTCATCGCAGGCGAGCGGACGGGGAGACGCGTCTTCGGGCTTGAGCTCTCCGAGACCTTTTGTGACGTGATCGTCAACCGCTGGCAGGCCTTCACCGGGAAATCGGCAAGGCTGGAGGGCGAGAATCGCAGCTTCGACGAGGTGAAGACCGAGCGCGTCGGCACTCGTGACAGCGATCAGGACGCCGCATGATGCAGTCGCGCCGAATGTCCCTGATCGAGGCGTTGAGCAATGTCGCGATCGGTTACGGCGTGGCCGTGCTGACCCAGATCGCGGTCTTCCCGCTGTTCGGTCTGCAGGTGTCCCTGAGCGACAATCTGTTGATCGGCGCTCTATTCACGCTGGTATCCGTGGCGCGCAGCTATGCCGTGCGGCGCATGTTCGAGAGGATGCGCTCTTGGACTGCATAAGCAAAACGCCGCCGCCCATGGCGGGCAGCGGCGGCTCAGTGAGGATGACGTGTCAGCTGGTCGTTATGCCGAGCAGCTTCGCCCGGAAGTCGGCGCCCACCGGCCGGCTCTCGGCAACGGTGCGGCCGGCCCGGAGCGCGCCGGCACGGCCGACGAAATAGAAGCCGACCTGCTCGCCGGTTTCCCGGCGCGTTCGCGTGAGGACCGTGTAGCGGGTCGAGCGTGCATCAGCGATGATCGCTTCGCCTCGGTGCTGTAGGGCGGCGACGAGACGGTCGTGGATGGTGATCCTCGCCATAGCCTCAGCCCTCCCGGCTGAGGCGGTAGACCCGACCGCGTCCGTCGACCTTCTCGGAGGTCACATCGAGCCCGAGCTTCTTCTTGAGCGCCCCGGCGATGGCGCCGCGCACAGTATGCGGTTGCCAGCCGAATGCGGCAGCGATTTCGGCGATGGTTGCTCCGTCGGCGCCCTGCAGCATGGCGATCAGCTGGGCCTGCTTGCTGCCTTCGCGGGCATTTGGCTTCGATGGCGTCTTGACGGCAGCATGATCGCTTTGCGTCGATTCCGCAGCGTCACGCGAGGCCTCCGGCTCGATGCCGATGGCGGCGAGCCCGTGCTCGGTGATCGCGAGTGTGACGCCGTGGCCGTCGCCGGTCTCGCGCCAGATGTGTTCGCCGATGCGCGTGTCGGCATCGATCTCTTCGAGCAGGCCCTGCTTGATGAGCGAGGCGATCACTTTCTGCGCTGCGCCGCCCTTGAGGTTCTTCGGGAGCGGTAGAGCCAGCATGTTCGCGCGCTGCGCAGCGGCGCTGAGGACGATCGTCTGTGTGTCGGAGAGTTTGGTCATTGGGGCAATCCTTCTTCAGGAGAGGCGCGCGACCATCGCGGACCTACTACTGCCCCGAGCCCCGAGGGCGATCCCATCGGGGCGAAGGCGGGAAGTGGTGCGCCTAATCGGCGTGCTCGCCCTCCTTGAAGGCTGCGTCGGTGATGCGCTTCAGGAGTTCGGCATAGTGCGCGAGGGTTCCGACGTGGCCCCAATTGATCTCGTCGGGGCTGGTGTCGAAATGGTCGTCGCTCAGGGCCTTGATGCGCTCCAGCATCGCGTCGATCTCCGCCTTCTTGGCGATGAAAGCGTCGAGGGCGGAAGCGGTGTTTCGGGACTTGGTCATGGCGGTCTCCAGCGCTTGATGGTGACGCCATACAGGCTCTGATCGGCACCCTCATCAAGTCGATAAGTGCATCATTTCATTGCTTTTTCTGCAGTGATGGCGGGGCTCCCGACATGACCTGATCTTGCCCGGGAGCGGCCCCCGTTCATGGCGACCAATACCCAACCCATCGCGGTCATCGCCCGGCTCCTGGACCTGACCGAAAGGCGGGTCCAGCAGCTGGCGCGCGACGGGATCATCCCGGCGTCAGCTCGCACCGGCCCCGAACGTGGGCGCTACGACCTCGTCGGCACGGTGCGCGGCTATGTGCGCTACCTGCGCGAGCTGGCGACGCGGTCGCAGACGGGCGCCGCGGATTTCGGTGTCGAGCGCGCCCGGCTGATCAAGGCCAAGGCCGATCTCGCCGAAATGGACGCAGCTGTCCGGCGCGGCGACCTCTTGCCGGCCGCTCAGGTCGAGGAGGCGTGGATCGCCGTGCTGGCCCGCCTGCGCGCACGTTTGCTGGTCCTGCCCGACAGGCTGGCGCCGCTGGTCCATGAGGAGTCCACCATTGCCGGCACGCGCGCGCAGATCCGCGACGCGATCACCGAAGCGCTCGCGGAACTCGCCAGCCTCCCGACCATCGCCGTTGATGCTGAAGGGGCCGGCGCGGCTGGCGCAGGCGACGCGCAAGGCGCTGACGATCCTGGCGCCGCCGCCGACCCTGACGATCAGTGAGTGGGCCGACGCCAGGCGCCGCCTGAGTTCCGAAGCCAGCGCCGAGCCCGGCCGCTGGCGCACGGAGCGGGCCATCTACCAGCGCGGCATCATGGACGCGATCTCCGATCCAGCGGTCGAAAGCGTCGTCGTGATGTCGTCGAGCCAGACCGGCAAGACGGAGGTGCTGCTCAACACCGTTGCATTCCACATCGACCAGGACCCGGCGCCGGTGATGGTGGTGATGCCGACGGAACGCGATGCGGAGACCTGGTCGAAGGACCGTTTCTCGCCGATGGCGCGCGATACGCCCTGTCTGCATGGGCGAATCTCGGATCCGAAGTCGCGGGACGGGTCGAACAAGATCCTGCACAAGAAGTTTCCCGGCGGGCATCTGACCATCGTCGGCGCCAATGCGCCTTCGGGCCTCGCCAGCCGGCCGATCCGCATCCTTCTGTGCGACGAGGTCGACCGCTATCCGTTCAGCGCCGGCGCCGAGGGCGATCCGGTCAATCTGGCGAAGAAGCGCACCGTCACCTTCTGGAACCGCAAGATCGTGCTGGTCTCGACGCCGACCATCCGTGGCGCGAGCCGGATCGAGACCGCCTATGCCGAAAGCGACAGGCGCCGCTTCTTCGTGCCGTGCCCGGAATGCGGCGAGCATCAGACGCTGGTCTGGGAGCAGGTTCGCTGGGACCGCGAGGCGGACGGCGCCCACCGGCCGGAGACCGCGCGATACCAATGCCGCCATTGCGGCGCGCATTGGAGCGACGCCGAGCGCTGGGCCGCCGTGCGCAGGGGCGAATGGCGGGCCGAGGCCCCGTTCGACGGCATCGCCGGCTTTCACCTGAACGAGGTCTACTCCTCCTGGGTCCGTCTGGAAGCCATGGTGCGCACCTTTCTGTCAGCGAAGGATCACGGCGACGAGGCGATGAAGACCTTCGTCAACACCTCGCTGGGGGAGACCTGGGTCGAGACGGGCGAGGCGCCGGACTGGCAGCGGCTCTACGATCGCAGGGAGAGCTGGCCAGCCGGCACAGTGCCGATGGGCGGCTTGTTTCTCACCGCCGGCGCCGACGTCCAGAAGGACCGGATCGAGGTCGACGTCTGGGCCTGGGGGCGCGGGCTGGAGAGCTGGCTCGTCGACCACATTGTCATCGAGGGCGGCCCCGAACATGCCGCCGCATGGTCCGCGTTGGACGGTCTCTTGGGCCGCAACTGGCCGCACGCCTCGGGGACGGCGATGGGCCTGTCGCGCCTCGCGATCGACACCGGCTTCGAGGCGCCTTCGGTCTACGGCTGGGCCCGGCGCGCCGGCTTCGCGCAGGTGGCGCCGGTCAAGGGTGTCGAGGGTTTCAATCGGGCGAGCCCGGTCTCCGGGCCGACCTTTGTCGATGCGACAGCCGGCGGCAAGCGACTGCGGCGCGGCGCGCGGCTGTGGTCGGTCGCGGTCTCGACTTTCAAGGCCGAGACCTATCGCTACCTCCGGCTCGGACGGCCGACCGACGAGGAGCGTGCCGGAGGCGCGCGCTTTCCCGCAGGGACCATCCACCTGCCGGCTTGGGCCGACAGCGAGTGGTGCAAGCAGTTCGTCGCCGAGCAGCTGGTGACGGTGAAGACCAGGCGCGGGTTTCAGCGGCTCGAATGGCAGAAGCTGCGCGAACGCAACGAGGCGCTGGATTGCCGGGTCTATGCCCGTGCCGCCGCCTGGATCGCCGGCGCCGACCGCTGGGGCGAGGAGAAATGGCGCGATCTCGAACGCCAGGTCGGCTCGCTCGATCCGAGCAACACAGCGGCGCCAGAGACGACGGCCTCTGACCCCGGCGCGCCAGAGATCGCCTCCGCGGGACTGGTGCGACGAGCGCCTGCCCGGCGCGGCCGACGGGTGTTCACGCCCAGCTATCTGAGTTGAGACCGAGACCATGACGCTTGAGGACATGATCGCGCGCCGCGATGCGCTGCTCGCCGCCCGATGGCGCGGCGTGCGCACCGTCGAGGTCGAGGGGCGCCGCATCACCTATGCGAGCGATGCCGAAATGGCGGCCGCCCTCGGCGACCTCGAACGGCGGATCGCCGAGGAGCAAACCGGCGCGCGCCGTCGCATCGTTCGCACGACGGCAAGCAAGGGGCTCTGACTCGTGCTGGAATCGATCACACGGTGGCGCCGCCGCATCGGCGCTCTGGTGGGCGGCTTTGAAGCGGGACAGGCAAGCCGAAGGCTGCGGCACTTCCAACCGAGCCGGGCGCATCTCAACACGCTGATCGCCGCCGCCGGCGCCGACATCACCGCGCGCGCCCGATGGCTGGTCCGGAACAACGGCTATGCGGCGAACGCCATCGAGAGTTGGGCCGGCAATGTGGTGGGCGACGGCATCAAGCCGTCGTCCCTGATCGCCGATGCCGAACTCAAGGCGCGCGTGCAGCGCCTCTGGCTCGACTGGACCGACGACAGCGACGCCGAGGGGTTCACCGATTTCTATGGCCAGCAGCGGCGCGCCGCGCGCGAGGTATTCATCGCCGGCGAAGTGTTCTTCCGCTTCCGTCCGCGCCGGCCCGAGGACGGGCTCATGGTGCCGCTGCAGCTGCAGATGATCCCCTCCGAGATGCTGCCGCTCAGCCGCAACGAGCAGCTTCCCGGCGGCAATGTCGTCCGTCAGGGCATCGAGTTCGACCGGATCGGCAGGCGCGTCGCCTACCACTTCCTGCGCCGCCATCCGGGTGACGTGACCGATCCAGGGCTCGCCGGCGAGACCGTGCGGGTGCCGGCGGCCGAGGTCATCCACGTCATCGATCCGGTCGATGCTGGGCAGTTGCGCGGGATTTCCCGCTTTGCGCCGGGCATCGTGAAGCTGTTCCTGCTCGATCAGTACGACGATGCCGAGCTCGACCGGAAGAAGGTCGCGGCGATGCATGCGCTCTTCATCACCACGCCGGCGCCGGCGGAGCCCTTCGACATTGCCGAGAGTGACGAAGGTGGCGAAAGAACGATGGACCTGCAGCCCGGCCAGATCGTCATGCTGGAGCCGGGCGAGGAAGTGCAGACCTCGGCGCCTGCCGATGTCGGCCAGACCTACGAGCCGTTCCAGTACCGCACGTTGCTGCAGGTCTCGGCGGCGCTCGGCATCCCGTATGCGTATCTGTCGAATGACATGCTGAAGGCAAACTACTCGAACTCGCGGCTCGCGCTCCTCGAGTTCCGCCGCCGCATCGAGGCCTACCAGCACTCGGTCATGGTCTGGCAAATCTGTCGACGGGTCTGGGCGCGATGGCTCGATACGGCGGTCATGGCGGGCGCGATTGCCTTGCCCGATTACGAACAGCAGAGGCGCGTTTATCTCGGCTGTTCCTGGCTGCCGCCCAAATGGGACTGGGTCGATCCGCTGAAGGACGCCCGCGCCGAGATCGAACAGATCGAGGCCGGGCTGAAGAGCCGGACGCAGGCGCTCGCCGAGCGCGGCTATGACGCCGATCAGGTCGATGCCGAGATTGCTGCGGACCGTGCGCGAGAGCGTCAGCTTGGCCTCTCCTTCGGCAGCGCATCCTCCGACCCCACGCTGCTGAACGATGCTCAGGCAGCACCAGCGGACAACCAGGCGAAAGTCGCCGCCGACTGAGGTTTCCATGACGCGATTGAATCCGCTGCTCACCCGGCTCGGCGGCCGGCCCTTGGCGATCGCCCCGCGGGCGCTCGACGGCCTGCTCGCCGCCGGCCCAATGCTCGATACACGGCCGGCCATGCTTCCGGCCCGCGATGCGCCGCCGGTGGCGAGCCATTCCGTTACCGGTCCCGGCATCGCCGTGGTGCCGATCCTCGGACCGTTGGTGACGCGTGGCGACTGGCTCACCAGTCTTCTGGGCGCCAGCGACTATGGCGAGATCGCCTCCGCCGTGGAAGCCGCGCTGGCCGATCCTTCTGTGCGGGCCGTGTTGTTGGAGATCGACTCGCCGGGCGGCGAGGTCGGCGGTCTCTTCGACCTGGTCGATCGCCTCGTGTCGTTGCGCGAAGCCGCGCAGAAGCCGCTCTGGGCTGTCGCGAGCGAAAGCGCGCTGTCGGCTGCCTTTGCCATCGCCAGCGTGGCGGACCGCCTCTACGTCACCCGGACGGCGGAGGTCGGATCCATCGGCGTCGTGGCCATCCATGTCGACGAGAGCGTCGCCGACGTCATGGCTGGCCTCAAATGGACGCTCGTTCACGCGGGCGATCGCAAGATCGAGGGCAATGCCCACGAGCCGCTCTCGGATACGGCGTTGTTGGCGATCCAGGCGGATGTCGACGCGCTCCATGCCGACCTCGTCACCCTGGTGGCGCGCAATCGGAACATGAGTCCCGACGCCGTGCGCGCCACCGAAGCCGCGATCTATCGGGGTCAGCGCGGCATAGACGCCAGCCTGGCCGACAAGCTCGGCACTGTCGATCTCGCTCTTGTGGATCTCGCCCGGGCGCTGGACCCGCCACGCCTCATCATGGGCGCATCGCAACGCGCCCGCGCTCATCAACCTTCAAGGAGAAAGACCGCAATGACAGTAGAATCCGACCTCAACCCGGCTGCCGAAGACGCGGCTGTCGAGGAGACGAACGCGTCCGATCCGGAAACTCTCGGAACGCCGCAACCAGCGGCGCCCGCCGCGCCGCCGGAGGCGACGGAGGCGCAGACGGATCAAACGGCCGAGCGGCTGCGCGCCGAATATGCGGAGATCGCCGCCATCGCCGCCCAAGGCGCCCGGCTGGGGGTCGCCATCGACGCCGCCGACGCCATGGCGAAAGGGGTGGCGCCGCACGCGCTGCGAAGCTCCATCCTCGATGCCCTCGCGGCACGCGCCGAGGCGAGCTCTGTGGTCGCCGTGGGGCCGTCACCGGCCGGCTCGCCGGCCTCGAACGGCGGCGAAAGCCCCATTGTGCGTCGTGCGCGTGAGCGCGCCTCGGCCAACCGCAGCTGACGACAAGGAGGATCATCATGACCGTTCTCACCATGTCGCCGACCCTCGGCGACCTGCTCAAATACGAGCTCAACGCGAGCTACTGCCGCGAGGCTGTGACCCTCAAGGCTGGCACGAACTACGCGCTCGGATCCGTCCTCGGCCGGATCACCGCCTCGGGCAAGTACCGCCTGTCGCCGGACGCCGAGGTCGTCGGAGATGAGGGTGCAGAGGTCGCAACGGCCGTCCTGATCGAGGCGGTCGACGCGACGGCCGGCGACAGGACCGGCCTCGTGGTTGCCCGCGGTCCGGCGATCGTCTCCAAGGCGGCGCTCGTCTTCGACGCCTCCGTCGATGACGCGGCCAAGACGGCCGTCAAGCACGCCGAGTTGAGCTCTGCCGGCATCGTGCCGCGCGACACCGCCTGATCCGCGCTCGTCAGATCCAATCCGTCACCGGCTCCGAGGCGTCCGCCTTCGTGGCCTTTTTCATGCCCGTTCCATCCCAAGGAGACCCGACATCATGGTCGCCATGATCAACCCGTTCGACGCGGGCGGCTACTCGCTCGCCGAGATGACCCAGGCCATCAACATCCTGCCCAATATCTATACGCGGCTCGGGCAGATGGGCCTGTTCCGCTTCGAGGGCGTCACACAGCGCTCCGTCGTCATCGAGCAGGCGGAAGGCGTGCTCAACCTCTTGCCCACCGTGCCGCTCGGCGGCCCCGCCACCGTCGCCAATCGCGACACGCGCTCGATGCGCTCCTTCACGGTGCCGTGGATTCCCCACGACGACGTGATCACGCCCCAGGACATCCAGGGCGTGCGCGGCTTCGGCGTGGCCGATGCTGCCGACCCGCTCGCCACCGTCATGGAGCGCAAGCTCACCCGCATGCGGGTCAAGCACGCCCAGACGCGCGAGTACATGGAGGTCAACGCGCTGCGCGGCATCGTCAAGGACGGCGCCGGCACCACGCTCTACAACTACTTCACCGAGTTCGGGCTGGCGCAGCTCGAAACCGACTTCGTGCTCGGCACCGCCGGCACCCAGGTCCAGGGCAAGGTGCGCGACGTTCTGCGCAAGGTCGAGACCGAGCTCAAGGGGGAGACCATGACCGGTGTGCTGGCGATGGTGAGCCCCGAGTTCTTCGACAAGCTGATCGGCCACGCCAAGGTGGAGGAGGCCTACAAGTACTATTCCTCGACCGGGGCGCAGCCGCTGCGCGAGGACACCCGCCGGCGCTTCCCCTTCGCCGGCATCCTGTTCGAGGAGTACAACGCCACCGTCACGCTCTCGACCGGCGCAACGGAAACGCTGATCCCCTCTGGCGAGGGCATCGCGTTCCCGCTCGGCACGCTCGACACCTTCGTCACCCACGGCGCCCCGGCCAACCTGATCGAGACGGTCAACACGGTCGGCCTTCCGATCTACGCGCGGCAGATCGCTCGACCCGACGGCAGCGCCATTGAGGTCAAGACCGAGGCCTCGATCCTGCCGATCAACAAGCGTCCGCGTCTCGCCGTGCGCATCTTCTCCAGCAACTGAGCATGAGCATCTTTGCCGCGGCGATCGACGACCTCTTCGCCGATCCAAATCTCGCGCGGGATGCCTTCTGGCGGGCGGGCGGCACGGGTGCGCCGGTGACGGTCCGGATTGTCTTGCGCCAGCCGGATCGTGTCGAGAGCTTCGGCGAGACGCGCATCTGGAGCGAAAGCGTCATTGGCGATGTGCGAACGCGCGACGCCCCGAACCTGGCGGAATCCGATGCCTTCGAAATCGACGGCGCCGACTACGTAATCCAGGGAGAGCCCGTGCGCGACAGCGAACGCCTTGTCTGGACTGTGGAGTTGAGACCGGTATGAGGCTGTCCGCGACCATCGTCGGTGACCTCGGTCGCATCATGGCCGAGGAGGTCAAGGCGGCCGAAAAGGCTGTCACGGCCGGTGTCGGTGAGGCGGCGGAGGGACTCAAGGCCGATCTCAGAACGCAGATCACCAATGCGGGGCTCGGCCCTCGGCTGGCGCGCACCTGGCGGTCCGAGACCTTCCCCAAGGGCCAGAACAGCATCCGGGCGGCGGGGCTCGTCTGGTCGAAGGCGCCGGGCATCATTCGCATTTACGAAGACGGCGCCACCATCCGGTCGACCAAGGGCTTCTTCCTGGCCATCCCGACCTCTGCCGCCGGACGCTTTGGCGACGGTGGCCGCAAGATTACGCCCGGCGGATGGGAACGGCGGACCGGGCAGCGGCTGCGCTTCGTCTACCGGCGCAACGCTGCGTCTCTGCTCGTCGCCGACAACATGCGGGCACGGACGGGCAAGCGCGGCGGATACGCCAGGGCCAGTGCCGCCGCTGTGCGGAGCGGGCGCGGCTTGGTGACCGTGCCGATCTTCATTCTGGTGCCGCAGGTGACATTCAGGAAGCGGCTCGACGTCGCCTCCGCAGCGAACACCTGGCAGGAGCGGCTGCCCGGCCTGGTCGTCCGCAACTGGGTCGATGGGCGGTAGCCCCGCCGTCGCCTTCTTCGCATCCCGGTGCATGTGCGCGCCGCACCGCGTGCGGAGCGATCACCTGCATTGCCCGCAAGCCTGAGGAAAACCAGTGTCCAGCCGTCGTGAAGCCATTCTCGGAGCTCTCTTCCAGACGCTCGACAACGCGTTGGACGCGAACGTGCGTCGAAATGAGGTCCTTCCCGAGAAGGTGCCCACCGCCGGTCTCGTCATCCTGCGCGATGGCGAACCCGGCGAACCCGACATCACCCTCAATCCCCGCACCGAGTTCTACGCGCACCGGGTCGAGCTGGAAGTCTATGTGCCGCGAGATCCCAGCGGCGGCGGCGAAACGGCGCTCGATCAGCTGCTTGGTGCGATCGGGGCCGCCCTGCGTGTCGATGAGACGCTCGGCGGCCTCGCCGAGAACCTGACGCCGTCAGCCCCGGAAACGGGTGCGCTCGCTCTCGAAGGAGCGCCGCCGATGCTGACCGCCCGGATCATCGTCACGATCGAATACCTGGTGAGCGATCCGCTCACCGCCTGACCCAACCACGACCCAATCACGACAAGACGGGAGTCAACCATGCCCAAGGCGCGCGCATATGGCGCGGACGCCACCCTCAAGGCGTGCCGGGAGGCAAGCTACGGGGTCGCGCCGCTCACCGGCTATCAGAGCCTCGATTTCAAATCGACCGATCTCTCCTCGGCCCAGCCGCTCGGGGACGACCCGCTGCTCGGACGCGGGCGCAATGCGCAGGATCCCTATCGCGGCCTCATCACCGACGAGGGCCAGTTGGACATCCCGCTCGACCTGCGTGGAACGGGCTTCTGGCTGACGGGCCTTTTCGGAGACCCGGTGACCACGCCCACGAGCGCCAGCGGCTCGATCGTCTTCGCCGTCAATCCCACGGCGGGCGACACGATCACCTTGAACGGTACGGTCTGGACGTTCGTCTCCGGTACTGCCGGCGCAGAGGAGACGCAGATCCAGGGAACGGTCACGCAGACCGTCGATCAGCTGGTCAGCGACCTCAACGCATCGGCCGATCCCGAAATCGCCAAATGCACGTATTCGCGGCCGACGAGCACGCAGACCCTCGTCATCGCATTCGATGTCGTCGGGCCGGCCGGGAACGCCTTCACGATCTCCGCCTCTGCCGCGGCAGCTTCGGCGGCGACCCTGACCGGCGGCGGCTATGCCCATGTCTGGGAGAGCGGCGCTGACGACATCCCGAGCTACACGATCGAAGTCGGCCATCCGAAGCTCACGACGCCGGTGTTCTTCCGTCACCTCGGCACGGTGATGGAGAGCCTGAACTTCGAGATGGGCCAGGAGGGACCGGCAAATGCCCGCCTCCAGCTCGTGGCCCAAGGCGAGGAACGCTTCTCTGCGACGGTCGACGCCAATCCGACGGCCTACGCGCTCCGGCGCTTCAGCCAGGGGCGCGGCTTCATCCGACGCGACGGTGCGGCGCTCGCCGGCGTCACTGGCGGCAGTCTGACCTTCTCCAACAATCTCGAACGCGTCCGGGTCATTCGCGAGGACGGCAAAATCGAGGCGGCCGATCCCACTTTCGCCTCGGCTGAAGGATCGATGTCGGTACGCTTCGATGGCGCGACGCTCGTGGCCGAGGCCGCCAATGGCGATCCTGTCGGACTCGAATACGGGTTCACCTTCCCGGAAGGCTATGCGCTCCGCTTCGAGCTGCCGCGGGTCTTTCTGCCCAAACCGAAATACGCCGTCTCCGGCCCCGGCGGGGTCGAGGCGAGCTTCGACTGGCGCGCCGCCTTCGACGATGTCGAAGGCACCATGCTGCGCGCGCATCTCCTGAACGACGTCGCGAGCTACGTCTGATCATCCCTGTCGGGCCTTCGGCCCTCCACGCCCTTTATGAGGACAATACGCATGATCCGCCTGAACCTGTCGCGCGAGCCGAGCTGGCTCGACCTCGGACATGACGTGCGCGTGCGCGTCGCTCCCCTGACCACCTCGCTCATGGCCGCCGCCCGCAGTGATCCGGCGGTGGCTGCCTTGCCCGAAGGCGCGTCGAACGAGACCATCGCGGTCACCATGGCCAAGGCCCTGGCACGGCTGGTCGTGCTGGAATGGGAGGGGGTGGGCGACGCTGAAGGCAATCCGGTTCCCGTCACACCGGAAGGCATCGACGCGCTGCTGGACATCCTGCCGATCTTCGAGGCATTCCAGGTCCGCTACGTGTCCAAGGGCCTTCTGCTGGAAGCGGAAAAAAACGGCTCCGCGCCCTCGCCGAATGGCATTTCAGCGGGGGCGACCAGTATTGCCGATCCTGTCGCGGCACCTGCAGCGAATGCCCCGCCGTCCTGAATCGTCCGCAGACGATCGAAGGCTGGCAGGTCTGGGATCTCGCCAAAAAGCTCACGGGGCAGCTGCGTGCTGTCCCCGGTGCGATCCTCGGCCTCGACATGACGGCCGCGCTCGCCTGCGCGCACGCGCTTGGATTGGACACCCTCGTCTGCGCGGAACTGCTGCCCGAGGTGGAGGGCATGATGGTGCGCGGACTGAACGCGCAAATCAGGACTGATCAAGATGGCTGAGAAACGCGTCTCCGTTCGCCTTGCCGTGGTCGGGGGGCGTGAAGTCCGCGCTGAGTTGCAAGGCATCGGCGACGCAGGGGAGCAAGGCTTCCGTCGGCTGTCGCGGGAGATGGACGCCGCCAATGGCCGTGTCGCGGCCTTTTATCGGCGCGTGCAGATCGCAGCCGCCGCCGCGGCGACTGCCTTCGCCGCGGGCGCTGCGGCCATGATCCGCTCCGGTCTTCAGGTCGTCGATGCGCAGGCCAAGCTCGCCCAATCGCTCGGGACCACCGTCGAGAGCATTCAGGTTCTCGAACGAGCCGGCGAATTGGCCGGCGTGTCGATGTCCGGCATCGAGCAGGCGACCAAGGACCTCACCCGCCGCCTCAGCCAGGCGGCCGCCGGGACCGGTCCTGCCGTCGCGGCGCTCGAACGGCTCGGGCTTTCGGCCTCGGCCTTGCTGGCCTTGCCGCTGGATGAGCGTGTCGGTCGTATCAATCAGGCGATTGAAGACTTCGTGCCCGCGGCTGAGCGTGCAGCGGTCGCCGGGCAGCTGTTCGGGGAGGAAGGCAGCATCGCCATCTCCCGGATCGACACGGCGACCCTCCGGCAGGCGACACAGGACGTTCGCGATTTCGGCGTGGTCGTGTCCGAGCAGGACGCCGATCAGATCGAGCGAACGAACGATGCGATCTCACGCCTCGGTCTGATCTGGCGCGGGCTGTCGAACCAGCTGGCCGTTGCCGCCGCCCCGGCGCTCGAAGCCGTCGCCGACGCGCTGGCGGCGATCTCGCGCACGACCGGTCCGCTTGGTCAGGGCATTCGGCTCCTGTTCGACAACATCGGTCGGCTCGCCTCGACCGCTGCTGCCTTCGCCGCCTTCATCGCCGGGCGCTGGGTCGCCGGTATGGTTGTGGCCGCCGCCTCGGTTCGCGGTCTTGCCACCGCGCTGGTCTTCCTGCGCGGCGCGTTGATCCGAACCGGCATCGGCGCGCTCATCGTGGCGGCGGGTGAGCTGATCTACCAGTTCGGTCGGCTGGTGCAGGCGACCGGCGGCTTCGGCGCCGCGCTCGGCCTTCTGGGTGACGTGGCAGCCGAGGTCTGGGACAGGATCGGACTGCTGGCCGGCGTCCTGAAAGCGCGCATCGACGCCGCCTGGAGCGGCATTCAAGCGAGCATCGCCGACGTGCTGCAGGCCGCTACGCAAGCCGTCGTCGCCTTCGGCAACCGCACCATCGGGACGTTTCAGGGCGCTTTCGATGCGATGGTCGTCATCTGGAGCAACCTGCCTCGGGCGATCGGCGATCTGACGATCCAGGCGGCGAACTTGGCTGTAGCCGGGCTGGAGTCGATGCTGAACGGCGCGGTCGACGGCATCAACGCGCTCCTCGAAGGCGTCAACGCGGGTCTGGCTGCGATCGGCATCGAGCGGGCCATCGAGCTGGTGCCGGACGTCGATCTCGGCCGGATCGAGAACGAGTTTGCGGGCGCCGCGAGCCGGGCTGGCAACGCCGCGCGTGATGCCTTCGCCGCCGCGTTCGAGACCGATACCTTCGCGACGCCGGATTTCGGTCTGTCGGCTTTCGCCGAGGATGCGCGCGCTGCCGCCGACAGTGCGCGAGAGACGGCGACGGCGCTGGGAGAGCTGGCGGGCGCGCCCCTCGCGTCAATCGCGGCGCTCCGGGAGGCCATGGCGGGCGCGAACACCGAGATCGACAATGCGGCCGGCGCGACGGAGCGCCTCGATGAAGCCTTCGCAGCCATTGCTGGTACCGGGGGCGGCGCCGGAGGCGATGCCGCAGGAGATGGCGAAGGCTCGGCCGGTTCCGCCGCACGCGCCGCGGAGGCAAGCCGCGCCGCCGGTGAAGCGGCGGCTTCGGCGGCCACGCAGGCGGCAACCGGCTGGGCGGCGGTTCGCGAGGAGCTGTCTCGCTATGCTGGCGAGGCGATGGATTGGGGCAAGGGGCTAGGAAGCGCTCTCACCAGCGCCTTTCGCAGCGCAGAGGACGCCATCGCCAACTTCGTGACCGGCGGCAAGATCGACTTCAAGGCGCTCGCTGACAGCATCCTCGCCGACATCACCCGCATCGCGGTTCGTTCCGCGATCCTCGGGCCTCTAGCCAATGCGCTCGGCGGAGGCAACGGAGGACTGCTCGGCGGCTTGTTCGGCGGCGGAGGCGGGCTGTTCGCCGGCATATTCCATCAAGGCGGCGTCGCCGGGGGTCCCGCCCAGCAGCGGCTCGTCCCGGCACTCGCCTTTGCGGGTGCGCCGCGCTTCCACGACGGCGGTCTCGCGGGGCTTCGTGCCGACGAGGTGCCCGCGATCCTGCAGCGCGGTGAGATGGTGCTGTCGCGGGCTCAGCTCGCCGCGATCGGCGCCGCACGCGAAACCCGTCCACCGGTCAACGTGGTGATGAACATCTCCACCCCGGATGTTGGCAGCTTTCGCTACGCCCAGGGGCAGCTCGCCGCCGACGCCGCCCGCGCCATGGAGCGGGCGCGGCGTAATCTCTGAACTGGGCAATCTCTGACGGATCTACAGATGAGCGGCTTTCACGAAGTTCAGTTCCCGCCGGACATCTCCTACGGGGCGTCCGGCGGCCCCGGCTACTCGACCACCGTGGTGACGACGGTTTCGGGACACGAGCGGCGCAACGCCAACTGGGCCGCCGCGCGGGGCAAATGGAACGTGGCGCACGGCCTGAAGAAACGCGATCAGGTGGCCGCCCTCATCGCCTTCTTTCGCGCGCGACGCGGACGCGCCTACGGCTTCCGCTTCAAGGACTGGACCGACTACCAGGCGCTGGCCCAGCTGATCGGGCAAGGCGACGGCGCGACCAAGACGTTCCAGCTCGTGAAGACCTACGCGAGCGGTGGCGAGGTCGAAACCCGGGTCATCACCAAGCCCGTTCCCGGAACGGTGAAGATCACCCTTGACGGCGCCGAGGCGGTCTCTGGCTGGAGCGTCAACACGGCGACCGGCCTCGTGACCTTCACCGTCGCCCCCATATCCGGCGTCCAGGTGACGGCGGACTTCGAGTTCGACGTGCCCGTCCGCTTCGACAGCGATCAGATGGACCTCACGATCGAAACCTATCAGCTCGGCAGTTGGGGCCAGATCCCAGTGCTGGAGATCAGACCATGAAATCGACCTCGGCGGCCCTCGCGGCGCATCTCGCCGGACCGGTGACGACGCTCGCCACCTGCTGGCGCATCTCACGCTTGGACGGTAAGGAGTTCTTCTTCACCGACCACGACCGCGATCTGTCGTTTGAAGGCAAGGTCTACAAGGCGAGTTCCGGCTATTCGCGCACGGCCATCGCCAACGATGCGAGCCTGAGCGTCGACAATCTCGACGTCGAGGGCGTGTTCGATGACGAGGCCATCACCGAGGAGGAGCTGCGCGCGGGTCTCTTTGATCAGGCGGAGGTGCGCATCTTCCTCGTCAACTGGGCCGATCCGTCCATGGGCGCGCTGCGCATGCGGCGCGGCTGGTTTGGCGAGGTGGTGCTGACCGAGCAAGGCGTCTTCCGCACCGAGCTGCGCGGCATGACGCAGGCGCTCTCCCAGCGTATCGGCGAGCTCTACAGCCCGGAATGCCGCGCCGATCTCGGCGACCCGCGCTGCAAGGTGCCGATCCACCCGCCCGAGATCCAGCGTTCGACGTCCTATGCTGTCGGCGACACCGTCCGAGTACGAACCTCCTCGGCGCTCGCGACGACGGGGATTCCCTTCGTCAATCCTGGTTTCGACGCAGGCAATGTCTCCGGCTGGACTGTCGCCTCCGGGTCGGCGGCCGCCAAGACCGCGAGCGGCACGCTCGGGCCGAAGTCCGGCACGCATTTCCTCGAAGGCGGCAATGTCGCGAACTTCGAGCTGCGCCAGACCGTCGATCTCGCCGATGTTCTCGATGAGGCCATCCTCGATGCCGGCGACTACCGCCTGACCGTGGGCGGCTGGCGGGCCAATGGCGGCGGCAACACCGTCGATCAGGGACGGCTGCGCGTGCAGCTGCTCGATGAATTGGGCGCTGTGCTGGCCACGCCGCTCGACACCGGCAATGAGGCGATGACCGGCGTCTGGACGCTCCGCCAGGTCGCCGACGCGCTGGTCCCCTCGGGCACCCGGCAGCTGCGCGTCATCTTCAACGGCACGAGGGTCAGTGGCTCGGTGTGCAACGCCGCGCTCGACGCCGTCAGCGGCTTCTTCACCGACACGACGACAGGCGTCGGCACGGCGGCAGTGTTTGAGGACCGCGTCTACCGCTGCGTCGGTGCGGGTACGACCGCTGCTGACCAGCCCGCCTACGACACTTCCGTCGGCCAGCAGACCACCGACGGAACGGCCGTTTTCGCGGCCATGGAGTCGTGGAGCCGTGCCGGCATTGTCACCGATGTCGTCGACCGGGCGGTGATCACGGCATCGGTCGACGAGTCCCGCGCGAGTGACGGCTGGTTCGCCGGCGGCGTGCTGACCTGGGAGAGCGGACCCAATGCCGGACGCTCGATTGAGGTGAAAGCGTGGACCCAAGCGACGGGCCGCGCCGAGCTGTTCCTGCCCATGGGTTACGCGATCCGGGTCGGCGACCTCTTCCGCATCCACCCGGGCTGCGACAAGCGCCTCGACACCTGCGTCGCCCGCTTTGCCAACGTCCTCAACTTCCGCGGCGAGCCCTACGTGCCGGGACAGGACGCCATGATGAGCTATCCCGATGCCCGCTGAGATCATCATCCCTGAGAGGATCGTCGCCGAGGCGCGCGGCTGGCTCGGCGTGCCCTGGCGACATCAGGGGCGGACGCGCTCGGGCATCGACTGCGTCGGGCTGGTGGTCTGCGTCGCCCGGGCGCTCGATCTTTCAGACTATGACAGCACTGGCTACAGCCGCCGCGCGCAGGGTCAGGGGTTCGTCGAGCATTTCCGGTCCAACATGGACGGCGTCGCCATCCCGGAAGCCCGCCCCGGCGACGTGCTCGTCTTCGCCGACCAGGCCTATCCCTGCCACTGCGGCTTCCTGACCGAGCGGCTCGGCCATCCCCATCTGCTGCACGCCCATGCGACGCGCCGGCAGGTGATCGAAGAGCCCTATGCCGGCGAATGGCCGGACAAGATCAAGTTCGCCTTTCGCTTTCGCTCTCCCGGACACTGAATTCTCATGGCCATCCTCGTTGCAGTGGGCGGCGCCGCGCTCGGCTCCGCCGTCGGTCTCGGCTGGCAAGCCGGCTGGCTGGTGGGCTCTGTCGTCGGCAGCCTCTTGTTTCCCGCCAAGGGACAGAACGTCACGACCGAGGGTCCGCGGCTCGGCGATCTGACCGTCTCGTCCTCCGCCTACGGCGCATCGATCCCGATCGGCTACGGCACGCTGCGCATGGCCGGCAACATGATCTGGTCGTCGGGGATCCGCGAGCAGCAGAACGTCACCCGCACCCGCTCAGGCGGAAAGGGCGGCGGCGGGCGCAGCACCCAGACATCGATCAGCTATTCCTATTTCGCGTCCTTCGCGCTGAGCTTCGGTGAGGGCCCAGCCGAGGACGTGCTGCGCATCTGGGCCGACGGCAAGCTCATTTATGACAAGACCGGATCGAGCCCTGACGTCGCCAAGCCAAACCTGCGCTTCCGTTTTCATCGCGGCAGCGAGGCTCAATTACCGGATCCGCTGATCGAAGCGCATGTGGGCGCCGGTCGCGCACCTGCGCATCGCGGGCTCTGCGTCATTGTCTTCGAGGATCTGGCGCTCGCCGATTTCGGCAACCGCATCCCAAACATCACGGCGGAAATCACCTATCGCCGCGCCGCGCAGCAGCCCTATCAGCTGCTGGATTTCATCACGACGGGCGAAGGCGGCTATTTCGGGTCCTACCAGATCAGCGACCTCGCGATCGATTGGCGGCGCGGCTACGGCTATTTCGTCTCGTCGAGCAGCAACGCCGAAGCCGCCGGCATCCGCCGTTTCGATCTGCGCACCATGGCGGAGGACCGCCAGGCGCGAATGACGGACGTTGCCGCCGTCACGCCCAACAATTTCCCGAGCACGCTGTTCTGCGGCGAGGACGGTCACCTCTACCTGACGGTAGGCTCGGGCAACTCGCGGCCGATCATCCGTGTCGAGCCGAACGCGCTGAAGGAAGTGGGCCGCTTCGGCTTCACCAGCACCGGCCTTTCCAACACCACGACCCGCTTCGTGACGACGACGTGGATGGGAATGATCTCGGCCTACGGGCCGTCCGGTCGGGTCGATTTCCTGCTGACCGGATCGCTGTTCAACGACATCGGGCTCTTGCGCGCCGACAGCATGGGCTACGTCTGGGGCGCCGGCCAGACTGTGACGGAATCCCGCATCCGGGGTGCAATCGGCGGCGCCGTCGGAGAGGGTTATGGCGATGGCTGGATTCTGGCGAGCGCGACATCGAGCAGTCTGAACCACACCAGCCTCGGGCTCTACCGCATCCGGGTTTCAGCCTTCGCGCAGTATGACGGTCTCACCGGCCAGTCGCTCGGCGTCACCTTCGAGAAAGTGGCGAGCTTCACGCCTGCGCAGATCGAAGCTGGCGCGACGGGGTTCTACAGCGATGCCGGCGGACTGACCTACGACGCCACCGACGACAGCGTCATCTTCCAGATCACGATGTCGAACGGCGGCTCGGCCGGGACGATCTACACGATCAAGTGGCGCGCCGACACCGGCATCGTCTGGAAGACGGCGGTCCCGCACAAGATCAACTACGAGGGCCCGTTCTTCGGTCAGAGCCGCTTGCGGGGCCAGCGCTGGACGCTGATGCGCTCGACGCGCGTCGTCCAGCTCGACACGGCAACGGGCGCCATCATGCTCAATGAGATCTGGCCGGGTGCGGTCAGCGAACAGGGCGCGCAGGTCTACGACGCCGTCACCGACACCCATCTGGTGCGCGGCAGCAGCGGCTGGGCCCGGCTGTTCCTCAATCGCGGCGGTGGCGAGGGTGAGGCGCTGTCGTCCATCGTCGCCGATCTCTGCGGGCGCGCCGGCCTCGGGCTCGCCGACATTGACGTCGCCGAGCTCACGCCATCCGTGCCCGGCTATGTGATCGGCCGGCAGACCACCGTGCGCGGCGCGATCGAGCCGCTGGCGCAGGCCTATTTCTTCGACGCCGCCGAAACCGACGACACGCTTCGCTTCCGAAATCGCGGGCGCGCGCCGGTCGCCACCATCCCGGCCGAATACCTCGTGCCGCTCGACAGCCAGACGGGCGAAAGCTGGCGCGAGCGCCGCACGCAGGAAGTCGAGCTGCCCGAGCGCGTCGCCGTCGTCTACATGGACCGTGACGCCGACTACCAACAAGGCACGCAGAGCGAGAAGCGGGCCTCGCTGCCGCTCCCCACCATGCACTCGCGCAACCAGGCGAGCCTCGAACTGGCGCTCGCCATCGACGCCACAACGGCCAAGCGCATCGCCGCCAAGACGCTCTACAGCGCCTGGATCGAGCGCAGCGCCTACGAAGCCGAACTGCCGCCAGACTGGCTGCGGCTCGATCCGACCGATGTGGTGGATGTGGCCTTCGCCACCGGATCGACCTTCCGGACGCGGATCAACCGGCTCGATGTGGGCGCGGATTTCTCGCTCGCGGTGAAGGGCGTCTCGGAGACGTCCGCCACCTATGTCTCCTCGGTCGTCGCCGATGGCGGTTCCGGCAAACCCGTCCAGCTGGTGGGCGCGAACGCCGCCACGCGGCTTATCCTGCCCGACCTGCCGCTCCTGCGCGATGTCGATGATGCGGGCGGTGCGGGCTCGCGGATCTACTATCTGATGGCGGGGTTCGGCGGTCCCGGCTGGCCGGGCGCTGCCCTCTATCGCAGCGCCGACGGCTCCGCATGGGCGCAGGTCGGGCGGGCCCTCAGCGAAGCAGCATGGGGCGCCACGGCGAATGCTCTGGGCGCGCCTCGTTCGCCGTTCGGCACCGACGAGGAGAACAGCCTCACCGTCTTCATGACCACCGGCGGCGAGCGCTTGGAGAGCGTCACTCAGGAGGCTCTGGTCAATGGCGCCAATGCGGCCCTCGTGCTGAAGGCCAATGGCGAGCCCGAGATCATCCAGTTCCGTGATGTCACGCTGAACCCGGATGGCTCCTACACGCTCACCGGCTTGCTGCGCGGCCGACGCGGCACGGACGTCTTCGTCGATGGCCATGCGGCAGGTGAGGTCTTCGTGCTGCTTGATCCTGATGACGTCGAGACGCTTGTCACGGCGCTCGGCGATCTCGGACTGCCGCGATCCTGGCGCGCCGTCGGCTTCGGCACGCTGTTCGAGGATGCCGAGACGCTCGTCCAGAGCCACGGCGGCCGCGACCTCAGACCCTACGCGCCGTGGAACGTTCGCGCGACTACGAGCGGCAGCCCAGCGAACATCACGCTCTCCTGGATCCGTCGCACGCGTATTGGCGGCGAGCTGAAGGATGGGACCGGCGTGGTGCCGCTTGGGGAAGCCAGCGAAGCATATGAGGTCGACATCCTCGATGGTCCCGGCGGTGCGGTGAAGCGCACGCTCACCTCCACCAGCCCGAGCGCCGTCTACGCCAATGCTGACATCCTGGCCGATTTCGGCGCTGTTCCCACGGAACTTTCGGTCGCCGTCCATCAAATGAGCGCGGTCGTGGGTCGCGGGTTTCCGCGCGCCGTCACCTTGGAGGTTACCTGATGCCCAGCCCCAATCTGGCCGTGACCCATGTCGCCGCCGCCCAGAACCAGAAGGAGGTCACGATCAACGACGCGGTCGATGCCCTCGACAACTCCATGAATCGGGCGTTGTCACTGGCTATGGCTGACGCCAACGTGACGTTGACCAGCGCGCAAGCCAACCGCAACGGCCTGATCGTCCTCACCGGCACGCTCACGGCTGCGCGCGTCCTGACGCTGCCCGCCAATCACCGGCGGCTCGCGATCCGGAACGCGACCAGCGGCGGCCAGGAGGTCCGGGCCAAGTACGCGGGTTCGGGCGCGGAGGTCATCATCCTGCCCGACGCCACCGTGCTGGTGCAGGGCAATGGCAGCGATCTCTTCGGGGTCGGCGGCGGCGCCGGTGCTCTCAACGACCTGACCGACGTCGCGATCGGTGCCGCCGTCGCCAGCGACGTGCTCCAGTTCGATGGCGTGTTCTGGGGTGCTGCCGGTGTCGGCATCTTCCAGCGCGCCCTGCTGCCCTTCCGGGGCGCGCTGGTGCGGCGGACCACCAACTTCAGCGTCTCGACGACCGGCGCCTATGTTCCGATCTCCTGGCAGAGCGCCGTCTACGATAGCGACGCGCTCTGGGACGCCGGCCAGCCGACGCGGCTTACCGTGCCGGCCGGTGTAACCAAGGTCCGGCTCACGGGCAATATCGAGTGGCAGACCTCGCCGACGAGCCAGCTGGTCGAGATTCGCATGAACGGCGGCGGCGTGATCGGTGGCGGCTCCTTCATCGTCCGCGGCGACAGCGGCTACAGCAACCAGATGCGGAACATCGCGAGCGCGGTCCTCCCGGTCGTCGCCGGCGACTGGTTCGAGCTTACGGTGTTCGTCAGCGCCTCAGGCGAGCTCCGGGGCATGGAGCGCACCTGGCTCGCGCTCGAAGTGGTCGAGACCGAGGACGCCGCCGATCCGCCGGCGGACTTCGCCTTCGCTAAGGCGGGCGCGACCGCCGCCTCGGAGGTGCTGCTGCGCACGGTCGTGGCCCGGCGCTCGCGGCTCAAGGTCGATCTTGCTGGCAGCCAGGGCACGGCTGGGGTCGCGGCCACCGCAGAGACGGACCTCGATGTCCAGCGCAACGGCACGAGCATCGGCACCATCCGCTTCGCGGCGAGCGCCTCCATCGCCGTCTTCATCGCCGTGAGCGAGACCGCCCTCGAACCGGGCGACCTCCTCGAGGTGATCGCGCCCGCGAGCCCCGACGCCACGCTCGCCGACATCGCGATCACGCTCGCCGGGACGCTGGTGATCTGATCGACAGTTTGAGAACCACGACGATGGAACAGAAACGCGACAGCGGCAGGCTGGTCAGTCTGCCGAGCGACGAGTTCGAGGCGCTGCTCGAACGCGCCGCCGAAGCCGGCGCCCGCCGTGCCCTGCATGAGGTTGGGCTCGACGGGACGGAGGCGGCCGAGGACATCCGCGATCTGCGATCGCTGCTGGCCGGGTTTCGGCTGGCCAGGCAGACGGCCGTGCAGACCGCCGTTCGCATCATCACCACCGGCGTCCTGCTCGCCCTCATGGCCGGCATTGCCATCAAGCTGAGACTGTTTGGCAACGGTCCCTGACCGGCGCTTCCGATCCTCAACCCACCGACCCGCCGTTCGGCGAGTTTTTTTATGTGCGGAGACCAGCCATGACGACCACCCCCTTCAACCACTGGCGCGACGTGCCGACCGCCCGCTGGCGTTGGAAGAACTTCTCGCCTGCGGAGATCGCCTGCCGCGGCAGCGGTAGCTTGCGCATCCACGATGAGGCGCTCGACAAGCTGCAAGCCCTTCGCGATCGGCTGGGCAAGCCGCTGATCGTTCGCTCGGCCTACCGCAGCCCGGCGCACAACCGCGCCGTCGGCGGAGCGGCGCGCTCGAAGCATCTCGATGGCACGGCCTTCGACATCGCCATGACGAACCACGATCCCGTAGCCTTCGAGGCAGCGGCCCGCGCGGTTGGCTTCAAGGGCTTCGGCTTCTATCCGCGGTCGGGCTTCATGCATATCGACCTTGGGCCCGCTCGGCAGTGGGGTGAGCGGTTCCCAGTCCGCGAGGCGGCCTTCGCCATGGAGACCCCGCCCGCGCGCGAGGTGCTGGCTGAGAGTCGCAC
>JACIYQ010000178.1 GCA_014359855.1 Parvibaculum sp. | reverse complement strand
CGTGGTCGAACGCAAGAAGTACGGCAAGGCGAAGGCCCGCCGCAGCTTCCAGTTCTCGAAGCGCTGATCAGCGTTTACGGCGACGATCAGGGGCGCTTCGGGATTACCGGAGCGCCCTTTTTGTTTTGTATGCTTTCCCATTGCCGTCATGACCCGGCTTGTCCGGGTCATCCACGTCTTTGGCTAGAAGAGAAAAGAAAGACCCCGGCTTTCGCCGGGGCAGGCGTGGATGGCCCGCATAACGCGGGCCATGACGAGTTGGTGGTTGGAGATGATGAGATGACCACGAAGGTTTTCATCGACGGTGAAGTGGGTACGACGGGGTTGCAGATCCGGGCGCGGCTCGAGGGGCGCGACGATCTCGACTTCATTTCGCTGGGCGAGGACAAGCGCAAGGATGCGGGCGCGCGGAAAGAGGCGCTGAACGAAGCCGACATCGTGATCCTCTGCCTGCCGGACGAGGCGGCGAAGGAAGCGGTGTCGCTGATCGGCAATGCGACGACGCGCGTCATCGACGCCTCGACGGCGCACCGGGTGGCGGATGGCTGGGTCTATGGCTTTCCGGAAATGTCGCCGGGGCAGCGGCAGGCGATCTCGGGCGCCACGCGCGTCACCAATCCGGGCTGCTATCCGACCGGCGCGATCGCGCTGACGCGGCCGCTTGTCGCGGCGGGCATCGTGCCGGAGACCTGGCCGCTCACGGTGAACGCGGTGTCGGGCTATTCGGGCGGCGGCAAGCAGATGATCGCCGAATTCGAGGACGAGGCGGCGCCGAACTACACGCTGGAGGCGTTCCGGGCCTATGCGCTCGGCCTTGCGCACAAGCATGTGCCGGAAATGCAGAAGAACATGGGGCTTGCGCACCCGCCGCTCTTCGCGCCGAATGTCGGGCGCTATGCGCAGGGCATGATCGTGGAGGTGCCGCTGCAGCTCTGGGCGCTGCCGGGTGAGGTTTCCGTGGCGAAGGTTCACGAGACGCTGGCGGAATATTTCGAGGGGCAACGCTTTGTGAGCGTCGCGCCGCTGGCGGAGAGCGCCGCGATGACGAAGCTCGATCCGGAGCAATTGAACGGCACGAATGCGATGAAGCTTTTCGTCTTCGGCAACGAGACGACGAAACAGGTGCGGCTTGCGGCGCTGCTCGACAATCTGGGCAAGGGCGCGTCGGGGCAGGCGGTGCAGTGCCTCAACATCATGACCGGCGCGGACGAGGGGCTGGGCGTCGACCTCTAAACTTTCAAGAGGATGACGCCGGCGGCGACGACGCAGGCGGCGGCGACCGCGCGCCAGCCGAGGCCTTCCTTCATCAGCAGGCCGGAGATGAGCGCGGCGAAGACGACGCTGGTTTCGCGCAGCGCCGCGACGGGGCCGAGCGGCGCGAAGGTCATCGCCCAGATGACGAGCCAGTAGGCGATGACGGACATGACGCCGCCCGCGAATCCGTAAGCCATGGCGCGCTGGGGCTTGAGAAAGGCGCGGCCGCGCCGCGCCAGCACGATCAGGAAGAAGATCAGCCCGTCGCCCGCGAAGAGCCAGACGACATAGATGTGCGGGCTTGTCGCGATGCGGCCGCCGAGGCCGTCGTTCAGCGTGTAGGCGGCGATGAAGAGCGAGGTGCCGAAGGCATAGGCGAGCGCGCGCGGATCGTTCGGGAGGCCCGCGCCATTGGTGCGGCGGAAGGCGAGGCTGACAATGCCGAGCGCGATGAGGCCGACGCCTGCGAAGGCGAGGGTCGGGAGGATTTCGCCGAGCCAGAGCGCGCCGACAATCGTGACGATGGCGGGGGCAAGGCCGCGCGATAGCGGATAGACCTGGCCGAAATCGCCATAGCGATAGCCCTGCACGAGGAAGAGCTTGTAGCCCGTGTGAAGCGCGAAGGAGAGGGTGAGGATCTTCCAGACGTCGGCGGGCGGCACCGGCATGACATAGAGGAAGGGCAGCGCGACGAGGCCCGTTGCCGCCGCGATCCAGCCCATCATCATGAGACGGTCGGCCCCCGTTTTGACGAGCGCGTTCCAGCTTGCGTGAAGCAGGGCGGAGGCGAGAACGGCGAGGGTGACGGTGAGGCTCAAGATGCGGCATCCGGCAGGGGCCGCAGGATAGCGGCGGAGGGGAGGCTAGCGGTTTCGCGCGAGTCTGCCGAGAGACCTTTTCGGCGAAAGGAATTGCTTAAATATAACGTGATGCGTTATATAACGTGATGCGTTATGTTTCGACATGATCCGGAGCTTTGCCGATTCTGAAACCGAACTGATTTGGACCGGCCGGCAAAGCCGGAAACTGCCGTCCGATATTCAGGCGGTGGCTTTGCGCAAACTGCGTCTGATTAATCAGGCGCGTTTGCTTCAGGATTTGCGTGTTCCACCCGGCAATAGGCTTGAGGCGCTTAAGGGCGAGCGCGCCGGTCAGCACAGCATCCGGATCAACGATCAGTGGCGTATCTGCTTTGTATGGCAGGAAGGAGGACCGAGCGATGTCGAAATCGTCGACTACCACAAATAGGCTTCTGCCCAATCCGCATCCGGGTGAAATCCTGCTCGAGGAATTTCTGAAGCCGATGGGGCTCAGTCAGAACGCGCTTGCACGCGCAGTGCATGTGCCGCCAAGGCGGATCAACGAGATCGTGCTCGGCAAGCGGGCGCTGACGGCGGATACGGACCTACGGCTCGCGCGCTATTTCGGTATGTCGGAGGGGTTCTTTCTGGGGCTCCAGTCCGACTACGATCTGATGGAGCGGCGGCGAGAGATAGAGCGGGAACTGAAGAGCATTGAGCCGAGGGCGGCGTGAGCGATATACGTCAATTATGTTTGCGTTAAGCCAGTGAAAATGGCGGGAAAGAGACTGAAAGCATGACAGTTCGGAGTGTTTGAAGAAAATGAAAGTGCCCTTCCTCTATGGATTTAATTTTTTCCATAGTGCATTATTGCGATCTCTTTTATATCCATGGGGGATAATAAAATGACGCGCCATGCGCAACTCTTGGTCGGAAGTTTCTGCATTTTGCTGGTTGTCGCTGGTTGTCAGGCAACGGGAGAAAACCATAGAGCAAATGTTTATAAGGCGGGTGAAGTAAACAGCGTCCAGAAAGCGAAAACAGTAAATATCCTTGCTGTGATGCCAGCCAAGATTGAGGTTGATAACTCAAAACAAAAACAATCGGTGCAGGTCTTCGGAGCGCTTCTCGGCGCTGTAGCTGGTGGAGTCGTCGGACATAGTCTGGGCGATCAAAGCGCTACCAATACGACTATAGGCGCAGCGGGAGGCGCGGCGCTGGGGGCAGCTGGAGGTTCGCTTGTCCCGGATGCAGTGCTAGTCGACGGTATCTCGATCACGTATGAGCTTGACCTTGAAACATTCAATTCTGCTCAAGTGGGAGCTTTGTGCGAATTTGTCCCAGGCAGGGCGGTCATGGTTTCGACCTCCGAGCAGGAAACTCGGATACAACCTAACGCTGTATGCCCAGAAATAGTTCAAAAATGATCGGGGGCCATCAGGTGCAAAAGATAGCAATTATTGCAGTCGCTATGTTGATTGCCTTTGGTGCGAATGCCCAATCGTCACTTGTTAATCAGATTGACGCGGTTCACGCAGTTGAGCAGCAGAGGAAACAAGCGGAAGAAACGGCGAGACTTGAACGGGAAGCAGAGGCCAGATGGCAAGCAGAACTTCGCCGAGCAGAAGCGAAAGAGCTTGAAAAAAAGAGAGCCGCGGAGCGTGCTGCTCAAAAAGTAGCAGCGGATGCTAAAGCGGCGGAGGCCCGCGGCGACAAGGTGCGCGACCAGTCATATGAGGACGAATTACGCCAACTCGAAATCGAAGCGCGGCGACTTGAGCTTGAGCGAACGAGAGCGCGGGTTAGCCGAGAGAATGATTTCATCGATAGGGATCTGAAGATGAAAGACGCCGAAGCTGACGTGGTTCAGTCTGAGGCTGACATCAATAGGAATCTATCGGAAGGTACAAAGACGCTTTTGGAAAGCGAAGGGCAGGCACGCGTAAATGACACGTCTGGTTGGTTTGACTAGGTCCTGTTGACAAAGGGATTCACGGGCGTGCGGTGATGTGATTCAAGACTGCCTTTCGAGAGGAGGCGGTTTTGATTCGTGGCTTGATGAGCGATGCGGAATGGGAATTTTTCGAGCCGTTCGTTGTCGTTGGCGGTCCGCTGAGCGGTCGTCCGCCGTCCGATCACCGACGTACGCTGGACGGCATCTTCTGGATCGCGAGGACAGGCGCGCCATGGCGCGATTTGCCCGAGGACCTTGGCAAATGGAACTCCGTCTACCGGCAGTTTCTGCGATGGAGCCGGTCGGGGCTTTGGGGCCTGCTGCTCGAAGCGCTGGCCGAGAGCGGCGCCGCGCCGAAGACCGTCCAGATGATCGACTCGACCGTTATCCGCGCCCACCATCAGGCAGCAGGCGCAAAAGGGGGACGCAAAATCAGGGCCTTGGCCGCTCGCGCGGCGGCTTTACGAGTAAAATCCATGCCCGCACGAATGGCGAGGGTCTCCCACTCGGCTTCGTCATCACGCCCGGCGAAGCGCACGACGCCACGGCCTATGATGCGCTGATGGAGCCAGAGGACGTGCGGCCGAAGACTTTGCTCGCCGACAAGGGCTACGACGGCGACGCCATCCGCGAGGATGCCTTCTTCCACGGCACCAACCCCGTCATCCCGACGAAGTCGAACCGCAAGGTCCAACGCCCCGTCGACAAAGAACTCTATGCTCTTCGCAATCGCATCGAACGCTTCTTCAACAAGCTCAAGAATGCCCGGCGCGTCGCAACCCGTTACGACAAGACTGCGGAAAGCTTCCGCGCTTTCATCGAACTCACCTCAATCAAAATCTGGTGGCGCTTTGTCAACAGGACCTGGTTTTCCCCTCAATCCTCGCTCTTCACCAGCACATATGAGCCCGGTGCGTCTTCGAGCACCTTGAGTTTGCCGCTGCCGGGTTTGCGCGCATCGACCATCGGGCCTGATTTTTCCGAGAGCCACTCTTCCCAGTCGGGCCACCAGGAGCCCTTGTGGTCGGTGGCGCCGGCGAACCATTCGTCGGGGGTGGCGGGGAGGTTTTCGTTTGTCCAGTAATTGTATTTGCCGCTGGAAGGCGGGTTGATGACGCCGGCGATGTGGCCGGAGCCCGCGCAGATGAAGCGCACCGGGCCGCCGAAGAGACGGGTTGCCTTGTACACGGAGTTATAGGGCGAGATGTGGTCCTCGCGGCTCGACTGGAGATAGACGGGGACTTTCACCTTGTCGAGGTGCAGTTCCTCGCCGCCGAGCTCCATGCGGCCTTCGGCGAGCTTGTTCTCGAGATAGCATTCGCGCAGGTAGAAGACGTGCATGGCCGACGGCAGGCGCGTCGCGTCCGAGTTCCAGAACAGGATGTCGAAGGGCATCGGCTCGCGGCCGAGCAGGTAGTTGTTGACGACATAGTTCCAGATGAGGTCGTTGGAGCGCAGCATGTTGAAGGTGGTCGCCATGGTCGAGCCCTTCAGATAGCCGCCTTTCTCGTGCATCTGCTTTTCGATGTCGGAAATCTGTTCCTCGTCGATGAAGACTTTCAACTCGCCTGCCTCGGTGAAATCCACCTGCGTGACGAGGAAGGTCGCCGACTTGATGCGGGTATCCTTGCGGGCAGCCATATGCGCGAGCGAGGAGGCGAGAAGCGTGCCGCCGATGCAATAGCCGACCGCGTTCACTTCCTTTTCGCCGGTGGCTTTTTCCGCTGCGTCGAGCGCGGCGTAGACGCCCTCGAACATGTAGTCCTCGAAGGTCTTGAGGGCGAGGCGCGCATCGGGGTTCACCCAGCTCGCGATGAAGACGGTGTAGCCCTTGTCGAGGCACCACTTCACGAGCGACTTATCGGGCGTGAGATCAAGGATATAATATTTGTTGATCCAGGGCGGGAAGATGACGAGCGGGCGCTTGTGGACCTTCTCCGTCGTGGGCTCGTACTGGATCAACTGCATCAGGTCGTTCTGGTAGACGACCTTGCCGGGCGTGGTCGCGACATTCTCGCCGAGGCGGAAGGCGGACATGTCCGTCTGCTGGATCTGGATGTGGCCGTGACCGCGCTCGATATCCTCCAGCAGATGCTCCATGCCGGAGACGAGGTTCTCGCCATTGGTGGCGAGCGTGGTGCGAAGAATTTCCGGATTGGTGAAGAGGAAGTTCGAAGGCGAGACGGCGTTGGCCATCTGGCGGACATAGAAGTCCGCCTTTTCGCGCGTGTGCTCATCGACGTCCTCGGCGGTGCGAATGCGGTCGGTGAGCCACTTGCTGGCGAGCAGGTAGGACTGCTTCATGAGGTCGAAGACGATGTTTTCCTGCCAGTCGGGATCGCGGAAACGTTTGTCGCTGCGGCTCGGAGCGGCGACGGGCGGCACGTCCTCGCCGAGAAGGCGGCGCGTCATGTTGGAGGCGAGGCCGAGATAGCCCTCGAAGAGGGCAGTCTGCGCCTCGACGATCTTGGCCGGGTTGCGCATGTAGCTTGCCGCGACATCCATCAGCGTCTTGCCGACGCGCTGGAGATCGTGGAAGGCATGGCTCGCGTCGGATTTCGAATCGTCGTTCTGCATCAGGAGGCGCGCGGCCTTTTGACCCAGGTTCGCGGCGTGAACGAGGTTGATCGCGAGGCGGGCGACATCCGGCATCACAAAATCGCGCGACGGCGCTTCGGGCGCCGCGGCCGGTTTTTCGGGGGCGGGGCCGGGTCCGGGCTTCGCCGAAGGCCCGCTGGATTCGGGGCGCGCCGCGGATTTCCTGCGGCGCGGCTTTTTCGGCTTACGGGTCTCTTCCTTCGCGGGCACGGCTTCCTTGTCGCCGGTTGTGTCCTTGAGGCTCATAAAAAGTGCTTTCCTGGGCTTGTCGTGGGTCTTGTCGCGAATCTCGTCCGGGGCGGGGTATAAGCTCCCCTCTGCCGACCGGTTTCGCCTTGAAACGCTCTAAAGGTTTCACCGGCGCAGCGTATACTATACGCTTGAGCGTGTCCGCCAGATGACGCGGATATGGGGACGGAAAACCGGCGCGCAACGCGCCAGCAGCAGGAGTGCGGAAATGTCGGTACTGGCGAATGGCCGGGGTGTGAACAGGGTTGCCGCAGCGGCCCGCGGACGCGGATTTGCGGCGGTGCTGATCATGGCCGGTGCCCTGGCCGGCTGTTCGGCACTTTCGGACGACGCAAAGCCCGAAGCGGCCTATGGGGGCACGCCCTCGGCGGCGCCCGCCGATGCCGCGTTCCCGGACCTGCGCGACGTGCCGCAGACGCCGCCGGCCGCGACGCCGCTCGATGAGCGCAAGGATGTCGCGAAGGGACTGGCGGCAGACCGGCAGAATGCGCTTCACAGCGACCAGGTGCTGCGCGGCGGTACGGAAGCTCCCGCGCCCGCGCCCGTGGTGGCGCAGCCGACGCCCGTGCCCGCGCTCGATGATGCGCCGGAGGTGAAGGACAAGCAGTCGCTCTATGAGAATGCGCCGGTCATTCCGGCGCCGGGCGGGCGGGGCGGGCATAGCGACTATTCGAAGGTGCTGCCGCAGAAGGAAGTCCAGACCGCCGCCAAGGAGCCCGAAGGCGAGCCGGAGGTCGTGACCGAGGATGGCGGCGCGTCGGCTTCCGAGCCTGCCGTGGATACCGGACCCGAGGTGACAGCGGCGCCGACCAAGCGCGTGACCGTGAAGCCCTCCGTCGGCGAGCCCTGAGCGGAGGGCGGCCCAAGCTACGGGATAAACCCGGCTTTCCGCCATAAATCAGCCATATGACTGCCGTCCTATTCGACGGCGGAGGGCCGTTTTCACATGGCCCGATTTCCCCTTTGGCGTTATAAGACGCCGTGAACCGCCGCGGGTCCGAATCGGGGACCGCGGACGGTATATTGCGTCTCCAGGATTGAGCCATGAGCGAAGAGTTT
>JACIYQ010000177.1 GCA_014359855.1 Parvibaculum sp. | reverse complement strand
CCGAGCATCGGCCGGCCGGCAATTTCATGCAGCACCTTCGGCAGGTTCGATTTCATGCGGGTGCCTTTGCCCGCCGCAAGGATGACGATGCTATGGGCGTTCGACGTCATGGCCTCGATGCTTCTCCTTGTCTCGAATTCCGTGCCGAGCGGCCGAAATGTGCATCTCCCGGCTCCGGCCTGGAAATGAATTTATGTTTCACTATGTTGCCCTGATTCATTCAGGAATACGTTAAGGGAAACGTCACCGATTGCGCTCGCCCAGATGCTTTTCCCAGGCAAGCGCATGGGTCACGATCGTATCAAGATCGTCGTAAGCGGGCCGCCAGCCGAGAACGCTTTTGACGCGAGCCGGATTCGAGACGATCGACGCCGGATCGCCCGCACGCCGGGGCGCCTGCCGGACTTCAAAGGGATGCCCGGCAGCGCGCTCAACTGCCCCAATGACCTCGCGAACCGAGAAACCGTGCCCATACCCGCAATTGGCGACAATGCTCTCGCCGCCGCCCCGAAGGTAATGGAGGGCCGCGGTATGTGCATTGGCCAGATCGCTGACATGGATGTAGTCCCGGACGCAGGTACCGTCCGGCGTCGGATAATCCTCGCCAAACACTTCGAGATAAGGTCTTTGGCCAAGCGCGGTCTGGCAGGCAACCTTGATCAGATGCGTCGCATTCGCTGTCGACTGGCCGACGCGGCCTTCAGGGTCCGCTCCTGCCACGTTGAAATACCGCAGAGCTGCGTAAGTCAGGTCATGTGCCGCCGCCACGTCCTGAAGCATCCACTCCGTCATGAGCTTGGAGCGGCCATAGGGCGACATTGGGTTGAGAGCCGCCTCTTCCGTCGCGGGCGAGACTTCGAGCATCCCATAGACGGCGGCAGTTGAGGAAAAGATGAAATGGCGAACGCCACCGGCAACGCAGCTTTCGATCAGCGAGCGCGATTTCGCCGTGTTGTTGAGATAGTACTTCAGCGGATCGCTGACGGATTCCGGCACGACGATCGAGCCGGCGAAATGGATCACCCCTTCAACGGCATGATCGCGCAGGATGCGGTCGACCAGCGCGGTATCGGCGATATCCCCGGTGTAGAGCCGCGCCGCGTCCTGGACAGCCCAATCGAACCCGGTGGAGAGATTGTCGAGAACGACAACTTCCTCGCCTGCGCTGAGAAGATCGATAACGGCGTGGCTGCCGATATAGCCCGCGCCGCCAGTTACCAGGATGCTCATGCTCACCTTGCCTTAAACGTGACGTAGGCGAGGTTATACCTTGAATTTCGTCTCTACATAGTTGACGAGCATCGCGACGGATTCCTCCACGGGAAGCGCCGAGGTATCGACCACGAGCTCCGGGCTCTCCGGCGCTTCATACGGTGCGGAAATACCGGTGAAATCCTTGATTTCACCCGAACGGGCCTTCTTGTAGAGGCCCTTCGGGTCTCGGGCTTCGCAGGTCGCGACGTCGGCCTTCACGAAAATCTCGTGGAAGTCCTTGTCGGATGCCTGCCGGGCACGGTCGCGGTCCGAGCGGTAGGGCGAGATGAACGAGGTGATCACGATCACCCCCGCGCGTGCGAAGAGCGCCGCCACTTCGCCGACACGGCGGATGTTCTCAGCGCGATCTTCCGGCGAGAAGCTCAGATTGGCGTTGAGACCGTGGCGAACGTTATCCCCGTCCAGCACGTAGACGTTATATCCCTTGTCGAAGAGCTTTTTCTCCAGCGCAACGGCGACGGTCGATTTGCCGGCGCCGGACAGGCCCGTGAACCAGAGGACGCCACCCTTATGGCCATTGCGGAAAATGCGCTGCTCGGCGGTGACGCCATGTTCGACGCGCGTGATATTGGTGGAACGCGACGTGATGAGGCCGCGCTGGTCGGCATAGCCCTCCATCGAAACGATACCGCCACCGGCGATGTCGTACTTGTCGATGAGAACGAAACGGCCGGTCCGCGGTGCCACGGAAAACTCGTCAAGCGCCAGCATGCGTCGCGCGCGAATGACAATCTCGGCAACCTGGTTGCGTTCGACCTGATGCGAGGACGTGTTCGACAGATCGCTCGTGTCGATGATGCTCTCTATCGACTGAATGGTGACCGGTGCCTCAAGCGTACCGAGTTTGATGCGGTAGCTCTTGCCTTTGGTCATCGGTTCCTGCCCGAGCCAGAATATCCGGGCACGGAACACATCCGTCTCGATCGGCGATTCCTCGACATGGCTGATGAGTTCGCCACGCTCCACGAATATCTGCTCGTCGAGCGTGATACCAACGGATTCGCCCGCACTCGCCTCGGTCGGCGCTTGCTTGCCGGGCACCGTCGACCAGTACTCGATGGATTTGATGCGTGCTTTCTTGTTGGACGGCGAGAAGACAATCTCGTCGCCGACGGAGAAGCGGCCTTCTTCGATGCGGCCGGCAATGATGCGGCGGTGGTCGAATTTGTAGACGTCTTGAACCGGGAAACGCAGCGGCCGGTCGACGGGAGCGGCATTCGGCATGAAGCTGTCGAGCGCCTTCACCACGGTCGGCCCCTTGTACCACGCCATGGCGTCGGACGGCGTCACGATGTTGTCACCCGCGCGCGCCGACACCGGGATGACGAAGGTCGGCGTCACACCGATAGAAGTGAGGTAGTCGCGATATTCCTGCTCGATCAGATCGAACTGGTCCTTTTCATAGTTGATCAGGTCCATCTTGTTGACCGCGACTGCGACCTGACGGATGCCCAGCAGATGCAGCAGGTAGCCGTGACGGCGCGACTGTTCGCGCACGCCCTCGGCGGCGTCGATGATGAGGAGCGCCGCATCGGACTGCGCCGCGCCCGTGATCATATTCTTCAGGAATTCCTTGTGGCCTGGCGCATCGATAATCGTGTAGTCGCGCGCGTCCGTCTTGAACCAGATCTGGCTCGTATCGATGGTGATGCCCTGGTCGCGCTCGGCCTGCAGCGCGTCCATGAGAAAGGCCCATTCGAAGGGAACGCCACGGCGCTCGCACATCGCCTTTATGGATTCGTATTTGCCGTCGGGCAGCGAGCCCGTGTCGTGGAACATGCGGCCCACAAGCGTGGACTTACCATGGTCGACATGGCCGACGATGACGATGCGCAGCAGGTCGCGCGCCGAGGACGGATTCTGATTCACGGCGGCAAGCCTCACCTTGGCTTCGGATGCTTCGGGCATATGCGGACTTCCTTACAGATAACCGTCGGCGCGAAGACGCTCGAAAGCATCTTCCGACTCGTGGTCCATGGCGCGGCCGGAACGCTCGGAGATCTTTGTCGTCCGAAGTTCTTCGATGATTTCCTCGATGGTGGTCGCGGTGCTCGCCACCGGGGATGTGATGTCCTTGTCGCCGAGCGAACGGAAGCGCTTGCCGTCCTTGGCAAAATAGAGCGGGATCGTCGGGATTTGCTCGCGCAGCGTGTAGAGCCAGATGTCGATCTCCGTCCAGTGCAGGAGCGGATGCACGCGAATATGCGTCCCCGGAGGGAAATCCGTCTTGAACTGGTCCCAGAACTCGGGCGGCTGGTCCTTGAAGTCCCACTGGCCGGTCGCGCCGCGCGGACTGAAGACGCGCTCCTTGGCGCGGGTCGCTTCTTCGTCGCGGCGGATGCCGGCGAAGAGCGCGTTGAACTTGTGCTTCTCGATGGCCTTCTTGAGACCTGCGGTCTTGCGCGCCGCGGAACGGGCAGCCGGCGGCAGCGTATCGTCGATCTCCTCGATCGGCGGGCAGAGCTCGCGGATGAAGTTCAGGTTCCACTCCGCCGCATAGCGGTCGCGGAACTCGTACATTTCCGGAAACTTCTTTTCCGTGTCGACATGCATGACCGGAAAGGGAACGTGGCCGAAGAATGCCTTCCGTGCGAGCCAGATCATGACGTTGGAGTCCTTCCCCAACGACCACAGCATCGCGATATTCTCGATCCGGTTGAACGCTTCGCGGAAGATGAAAATGCTCTGGCTTTCGAGCTGATCGAG
>JACIYQ010000176.1 GCA_014359855.1 Parvibaculum sp. | reverse complement strand
GCGAGAATTTTCCTCAACCGCTGGTAGGCGTCGAAGCCCTATGTGATAGCGATCCTGACGGCGGTGATGCAGGGTTTCGAGGATTTCACCTACACCAAGGAATGGGTCGACGGACAGGACATCATTCTCGAGTTCACCGCGCGCATCGGCGACAAGAAACTCAAGGGCATCGACCGCATCACGGTGAACGAGGCCGGTGAGATCACGCATATCGAGGTACTGATCCGCCCGCTAAACGGCCTCATGGCGCTTGCCGAACATGTCAGGGCCACGCTCGGCCAGGCTGCCGCCTGAGCTAGTTCAGCCTCTCTATCGCGACCGCCGTCGCCTCGCCACCACCGATGCAGAGCGAGGCGACGCCGCGCTTCGTATCCGTCTGCTTCAACGCGTTGAGCAGCGTAACGAGGATGCGCGCACCGGATGCGCCGAGCGGATGGCCGAGGGCGCAGGCGCCGCCATAGATATTCATGTTCTCATGGCTGAGGCCAAGATCGCGGATGGCCGCCATTGCGACCACGGCAAACGCCTCGTTGACTTCCCAGAGGTCGATGTCGCTTGCCGACCAGCCGGTCTTTTCCATGAGCTTGGAGATCGCACCGACCGGCGCGGTCGAAAACCAGGCCGGCGCCTGCGCATGCATGGTCTGGCCGCGAACGGCAGCGAGCGGCGCCAAGCCGCGGCGCTCCGCTTCCGAAAGGCGCATGAGGACAAGTGCCGCGGCGCCGTCGGAAATGGAACTCGAATTCGCCGCCGTTACGGAACCGCCTGCCGCAAAGGCAGGCTTCAGCGTCGGTATCTTGGCGGGATCGGCCGTCAGCGGCTGCTCGTCATTCACGACCTCGACCGCTCCCTTCTTCGTCGCCACCTCGACCGGCACGATTTCATGGGAGAAGGTGCCGTCTTCCACCGCCTTCTTCGCGCGGGCAAGCGATGTGAGCGCATAGGCGTCCTGCTGCTCGCGGGTGAACTGGTAGTGCTTCGCCGTCTCCTCGGCATAGAAGCCCATCAAGCGGCTCTCGTAAGCGTCTTCCAGCCCGTCGAGGAACATGTGGTCCTTCACCTCGCCATGGCCGAGCCGCATGCCGCCACGCGCCTTTGGCAGCAGATAGGGTGCGTTCGTCATGCTTTCGAGACCGCCCGCGACCACGATGTCGCCGCGCCCAGCCGCCAACGCGTCCTGCGCCATCATCACGGCCTTCATGCCCGACCCGCACATCTTGTTGACGGTCGTGCTGGGCGTGCCTTCGTCGAGCCCGGCCCCAAGCGCCGCCTGCCGCGCGGGCGCTTGCCCGAGGCCAGCGGAAAGGACGCAGCCCATCAGCACCTCGTCCACGGCCGTCGCCGTAAGCCCTGCCCGCTCAACCGCCCCCTGAATGGCGATGGCGCCCAGTTCAGGCCCGGTTTTGCCCGCAAGCGCCCCCTGAAACCCGCCCATGGGGGTGCGCGCCGCACTGACGATAACCACGGGGTCCTTTTCGCTGCCTTGTGCCATGTGTTCGTTTCCACGCTAGAGTTAGCCAAACGGCCGGGATTCGTGGGGAAACCTAGCCTAGAAATATGTCGAGCCAAACAGACCAGACAAAAGAAGGGGGGAAAATCGGTGGAGAACTTCCTGCACGACCTGAGCTGGGTCCTGCCCTTACGCAGCGACGCGGCCACCGTCATCTTCAACGGCTTCACCTTCCTCGGATACACGCCCTTCTTCCTGATCTTCATGCCCATCGGATACTGGCTCTGGGACCGGACCCTTTTTTCCCGCCTCGCCGTCCTGATCGCGCTGACTGCGGTGGTCAATGCATGGCTGAAAGACTTCTGGCAGGACGCCCGCCCCGACCCTGCCTTTCAACTCGACGCCGACCGCGTTGCGGATTCCTACGGCCTTCCCTCCGGCCATGCGCAAGTCGCTGTCGCCATGTGGCTCTGGCTGGCCTACGAAATGAAACGCCCATGGGCCTGGGCGGTAGCCCTCGTCATTGCCGCCGGCGTCTGCTTCAGCCGCCTCTATCTCGGTGTGCACGACGTCGAGGACGTGCTCGCCGGCATCCTGCTCGGCTTCTTCACGCTCGCCATCTTCGCGGTACTGGTGCATGAGCGCGTCATCGCGCGCTGGCGCAAGCTGCCGGCCTGGATGGACTTCCTGGTCATTATCGTCGCAATCCCGGCGCTCTGGCTGATCTGGCCGAAAGGCGAGGAACCGACCGGCATTGCGGGCGTCCTGTTTCTGCTCCTCGGCTGGTTCGCAGGTACCGCGCTCGACCGCAAGGCCGCGCCGGAAAAGCCCGTCCTCCCCGCCTGGTGGCTGCAGGTGCTCATGGCCGTCGGCGGCATCCTGGGCCTCTTCGCGCTCCGGAAAGTCGTGATGGCCGGCGGCACGGCAGCGGGACTGCCGGACACGATCACCGGGTATATCGCGATCTCGACCATCGGCATCTACGCGACATGGATCGCACCGGCGATCTTCCGCAGGCTGAAGCTGATGAAATAGGTCTCATGCCGTCTCGTTGAAAAGTTCGCGGCCAATCAGCAAGCGGCGGATCTCGCTTGTCCCCGCTCCGATCTCGTAGATCTTGGCATCGCGCAGCAGGCGTCCCGTCGGGTAATCGTTGATATATCCGTTGCCGCCAAGCGCCTGGATCGCCTCAAGCGCCATCCATGTGGCCTTCTCGGCAGAATAGAGAATGGCCCCCGCAGCGTCCTTGCGCGTCGTCTGTCCCCGGTCGCAGGCTTTCGCCACCGCATAGACATAGGCGCGGCAGGCATTCATCGTCGAATACATATCGGCAAGCTTGCCCTGCATGAGCTGGAAGGTGCCGATAGGTTCGCCGAACTGCTTGCGCTCATGCACGTAGGGTAACACTACATCCATGCAGGCGAGCATGATGCCGAGTGGACCGCCGGAAAGCACCGCGCGCTCATAGTCGAGACCCGACATCAAAACACGCACGCCTTCGTTGACCTTGCCGAGAACGTTTTCCTCGGGCACTTCGCAATCCACGAACACAAGCTCAGCCGTGTTCGAACCGCGCATGCCGAGCTTGTCGAGCTTCTGGGCGGGGGTAAAACCCTTCATGCCCTTTTCAATGAGAAATGGCGTGATGCCCCTGGGGCCTGCATCGGGTTCGGTCTTGGCATAGACGATCAGCGTATCGGCATCGGGACCATTGGTGATCCACATCTTGTTGCCGTTAAGAACATAGCGGTCGCCCTTCTTCTCCGCCTTCAAACGCATCGAGACGACATCCGATCCCGCACCGGGTTCCGACATGGCGAGCGCGCCGACATGTTCGCCGGAGATCAGCTTGGGCAGATATTTGTTCTTCTGCGCCTCGTTGCCCCAGCGCCGCAACTGATTGACGCAAAGGTTGGAATGCGCGCCATAGGAAAGGCCGACGCTGGCCGAACCGCGGCTGATCTCTTCCACTGCAACGACATGTTCGAGATAGCCAAGCCCCGTGCCGCCATATTCTTCTTCGACCGTTATCCCCAGGAGACCGAGCTCACCGAGCTGCGGCCAGAGGTCGCGCGGGAACTCGTTGCTGCGGTCGATCTCGGCGGCACGCGGCGTGATTTTATCCGCGGTGAATGCGCGCACCGTGTCGCGGATCATGCCGGCGGTTTCACCGAGATCGAAATCGAGCGAAGGATAGTCATTCGGAAGCATGGGCTTTTTCCTTTCATTGCCGGGCGTTTATACCACGCCCTTGACGCCGTCGTCACCGCCCCGATCGGGTGGGCCGCATGTTCATTCGGCGGCGTAGATATCCACGACGTCGGACTCCGTGAAAACGGTATAGACGCCCGCCCCCGGGCTTCCACCTACCACGACGAACTTCCCGTCCGCCGCTGCGGCAACGGAGCCGTGGCGCGGCGTGGGCATGGGCTTCGCCTGTTCCCACCGGTTACCTGCCAGGTCGAGGACGAAATGGTCGCCATAGGTGCGCGGCGGCACACGCTGCTCGCCGCCGGTGACATGAACCTTGCCATCGAGAAGCGCCGCGACATGACCCGAACGCGGCGCGGGCAAGGCCGGGCCGCTCGTCCATTTGCCCGTGGACGGATCGAAAATATCGACGCGCGACGTAGCCGCACCATCCGAAAGGCCGCCGATCGCATAGATGCGGCCATTGACGGCAACATAGGCCGCGGCAACGCGAGGCGCTGGCATGGCATCGCCTACAGCGGTCCAGCTATCTGCGCCTGGATCATAGGCCCAGACGCGTGAGGCACCGCCGCCGCGTCCGCCAAGCGCGTAGATCCGATCACCGACGGAGACGAGACCATGTCCGGCTCTGTTCGACGGCATATCTGCAATGCTGAGCCATGTGCCGACGCGCGGGTCGTAGACCCAGCCGTTGGCGGTGTCCCCGGCCTCTGCCACGTCAGCCAAACTGGATGTGCCGCCGGAGGAAACGAAATCCTGCCGCTGCGGCGCGGGCGCTTCATATCCACCCGAGACGAAGAGCTTGCCGCCATGCGCGGCCATGCCGAATTGCTGCAGGCCAACCGGCAGCGCCGGAGCGGCGCGCCAGATATTCCCGCGCATGTCGTAAATTTCGGCGACCGTACGCGGACCTGAAGTGCTGTCTCCGCCGATCACATAGAAATCGCTGCCGAGCAAAGCGCCACCCGCGAAAGCCCGACCTGTGGACATGGGCGCGCCCTCGCTCCAGCCGGACGCCGATGCCGCTGCGGGGAGCGCGACAAGCAGAAAGGTCAGCGAGAAAACACCTCGCCATTTCAACGTCTTGAACATGAAACCTCCCTCTGCCCCCTCACTCAGTAAAACAGGACCAGCGCCGCAAGGCCCAGGAACGAGAAAAATCCGACAACGTCCGTCATCGTCGTTACGAAAACGGCCGAGGATACGGCGGGGTCGGCGCCAACCTTGTCGAGCCCCAAGGGTACGAGAATACCCGTGAGGCTCGCCACCACCAGGTTGATCATCATGGCCGACGCAAACACCACACCGAGCCATTCATTGCCGAAAATCAGCGCGACCAGAACACCGAGCAGCAAGGCAAAGATACAGCCATTGACGATGCCGACCCAGAACTCGCGAAGGATGGTGCGGCTGGCATTGAAGGGCACAAGATCCCGCGTCGCCAGCGCCCGGACGGTAACCGTCATGGTCTGCGTGCCCGCATTGCCGCCCATCGAAGCCACGATCGGCATGAGCACGGCGAGCGCCACCATCTGCTCGATCGTACCGTCGAAAAGCGCGATGACCGAAGCGGCGATGACGGCCGTCACCAGATTTACGAGAAGCCAGGGAACGCGGCTCCGGCTCGTCTGCAAGACGGTATCCGAGATCGCTTCCTCGCCAACACCGGCAAGAAGGCGGATATCCTCGGCTGCCTCCTCGCTGATAACCTCCACGATGTCGTCCACCGTGATGACGCCGACGAGGCGGCCCGCCTCGTCCACCACCGCGGCGGAAATGAGGTCGTACTTGCCGAACTGGAGCGCCACTTCTTCCTGGTCCATGCCGACGGGAATGAGCGTCTGTTCGGTCTCCATGATGTCCGAAATCTTCACGGGACGCTTCGTCCGCATGAGGCGGGAAAGCGGCACGGTACCGCATGGCTTGTACGCGGCATCGACGACGAAGATTTCGTAGAACTCGTCTGGAAGCTCCTTCGCCTCGCGCAGATAGTCGATGGTCTGACCGATATCCCAATAAGGCGGCACAGCAACGAGCTCGCGCTGCATGAGACGGCCGGCGCTGTAGTCGGGATAGTCGAGAGATTGCTCAAGGGCGGCGCGTTCGCTCGCCGGCAACTGGTCGAGGATGAGCCGTTGCTCCGCCTCGTCCATGTCTTCGAGGAGATAGACGGCGTCGTCGGAATCCATCTCCGTCAGCGCGGCCGCGATATCCTTCGGATCGAGAAGCTCGATCACATGGTCGCGTACGCTCTCGTCGAGCTCGCTCAAGACCTCAGGATTGAGGTCGCTGCCGAGCATGCCGACGAGCACCTCGCGCTCTTCATTGCGCAGGAGTTCGAAGAGTTCGGCAAGGTCGGCAGGCCGCAGCGGCAGAACGAGTTCGCGCGCCTGCGAGGCGTCGGCGCGGTCCACCGCATCGACCACCGAACGCACGAATCCCGGTGACAGGGCGTCCTCCGCCGTTTCCTCCGGTACATGTGTGTGAGCCGGGTCGGCCAAGCGCGCACTCCCGTGTGAATCGCGGTCCCGAATTGCGGCGAGTGTGCGCTATTTGCCCCGGGGCTGCCAGCCGGTGAGGCACGAAAAGCCGGAGCAAACCGCGAAAAAATAGCGATTCAAAAAGGGGGAGGTGAAACCCTTTAACGAGCCTCAGGGCTCAGATGGTGCGGTCGAGAAGACTCGAACTTCCACGGGAGTTACCCCACAGCGACCTCAACGCTGCGCGTCTACCAATTCCGCCACGACCGCATGCCTCGTGGGCCGGGCGGATGTAACAAATCCCTGACGCTTGCTCAAGCGGCA
>JACIYQ010000175.1 GCA_014359855.1 Parvibaculum sp. | reverse complement strand
CTGCTTGATTTCATCGGCGAGGGTCTGCGTCTCGGCGCGCATGGGCGGGGTCCGTCTGGATTCGGCGGTTGATTGGAGGCGGAAAATAGGGGGGATGGGGGGTGGTGTCAAAGGGTGGGGGGCACTACTCCCATCTTCTGAACTACGATGGGAAAGATTCTACCATTACTGCCGGATAGCAATTCGATGAAACCCCCGAAAAATATCTACCGGTACAGCTCCGCTATGACCGAAAAATGAAACCTCTAAATTGATGTCGAAGGAAACGTTGTTTAGATGTTCGCGTCATTGCGAGGAGCGAAGCGACGAAGCGATCCGGAGCGGCTGGCGCATGAGCAGGCGGCCTCTGGATTGCTTCGCTTCGCTCGCAATGACGGTTTGCGTGACGCAAGAACAAAAAGATGTCACCCCGGCACTTGTTGCCGGGGCCCAATCCACGCTGCGGCAAAACGAGAGGCGAGTGGGTCCCGGGGACGAGCCCCGGGATGACACTTTTATTTTGGGCCGGCGCGGTGCGTTTCGTTCGCTCTGCGATCTCTGCGGCTCTGCGTGAGAAAAGTGATTGGCACATCCACGGGTATCGCCTCCGGCGATCCCGAGGACAGGCTCCGACGCAGAGACACGGAGAATTTGCGTTCGGTGTTTTCCTCTCAGCGTCATTGCGAGGAGCGGAGCGACGAAGCAATCCAGGGGCGGCTAGCGCATGAGCAAGCAGCCCCTGGATTGCCGGGTCAAGCCCGGCAATGACATTGTTTTATTGGATAGCGTTTCCGGCTGCGTATCCAGATGCCCAGGCCCATTGGAAGTTGAAGCCGCCGAGGTGGCCGGTGACGTCGAGGACTTCGCCGATGAAGTAGAGGCCGGGGGTGTCGCGGGCTTCCATTGTCTTTGAGGAGAGGAAGCGCGTGTCGACGCCGCCGGCGGTGACTTCGGCGGTGCGGAAGCCTTCCGTACCCTGAGGTTTCACCCGCCAGGCATTGACGCTATCGGCAAGGGCGCGCAGGCGCTTGTCGGAGAGGTCGGCGAGGCGGCCTTCGACGCCTGCCATGCCGCAGAGGCGTTCGGCGAGGCTTTTCGGCAGCAGGCGCGACAGCGCCGTCGCCACATCCTGTTTCGGCTGTGCGGTGCGGGCTTGCCGCAATTCGGCGAAGACGTCGTGGCCGGGGCACAGGTTCACCACGATCTCATCTCCCTCGCGCCAGTATGACGAAATTTGCAGGATGGCGGGGCCGGAAAGGCCGCGATGGGTGAAGAGGAGCGCCTCGGCGAAGCGCGTGCTTCCGCAGGCGACCGTCGCCTCCACCGAGACGCCGGAGAGGCCTTCAAGCGTCGCGCGCAGTTCCGGGCCGAAGGTGAAGGGCACGAGGGCGGGACGCGGCGGGATTAGCCGCAACCCGAACTGTTTCGCGAGATCGTAGCCGAAGCCGGTCGCGCCCATTTTCGGGATCGACTTGCCGCCGGTCGCGACGACGAGGGAGCGGGCCTCGAAGCGCCCGCGCGAGGTTTCGAGCGTGAAGCCGCGCTCATTCTTCGAGACGGATTTTACTTCCGTTTCGAGGGCGATGGTCACGCCTGCCTTGCCACATTCATCGAGCAGCATATCGATAATCTGCTGCGAGGAGCTGTCGCAGAACAATTGCCCGAGCGTCTTTTCGTGCCAGGCGATGCCGTGAGCATCCACCATGGCGATGAAGTCCTTGGGCGTGAACCCCGAGAGTGCGGAAATGCAGAAGTGCGGATTGTCCGAGAGGAAGTTTTTCGGGCTCGTATGGATATTGGTGAAGTTGCAGCGGCCGCCGCCGGAGATGCGGATTTTTTCGGCGGGCTTTTTGGCGTGGTCGATGACGAGGACGCGGCGCCCTCGCCTGCCCGCCGTCAGCGCGCAGAAAAGGCCGGCGCCGCCCGCGCCGAGGATGATCGCGTCATATGTGGAGGAGGATGAGATGGCGGACTCCGGGGCGTGGGGGTGGCGTGCTTCAGTTTACTTGTGTCACCCCGGCACTTGTTGCCGGGGCCCACTCGCGGCGCCGATCACCGCAGCATTGTCTGGTGAAGGAAGAGCAACAACAAACGCCGCGCAAACAACACTTGCTGAGGGAACCAATGGGTCCCGGGGACAAGCCCCGGGATGACACTTTTATTTTTGGCCTGCCCCGGGATGACACTTCTATTCCGGTCTTGTGTCTTGTCCTATCGCAAACTCAATAAAGGCCGCCGGTGCCGGAGCCGATGCCGGTGTCGCCGGAGCCGCCGCTTTCGGGGCGCGCGGGTTCGCTGCCGTCCGCGCCGGGAATCTCGTCCGTGGGCACGCCGCCATCGGGGATGGGGCCGCGCGCCATTCCGTCCGGACCCGGACGGATGAAGGGGTCCTGCGGCGCGGCCTCGTCCGGCTCGTTATCGTTCGCCGGCGGGGCCATGCCCTCGTAATCTTCCGGCGAAAGCGGCGCGCCGCCATCGAGCACGGCACCGTCGAAGGGGACCGGATTGCGGGGTGCGGAGGGGTCCGGCACATTGCCGAAAAGGCCGACGGAGGGCGCGGTGCTTTCCAGGCGCGGCTCGGTGCCTTCCTTGAAGGCTTCGAGGATGATGCCCGAGCCCTCGCCATTGGCGAGCTGGCCGGTCTTGTGATTGATCTTCACCAGCGTGATGCCGGGCGGCACGCGGAAGGGAATGGCGGGCTTGCCGCCCACCGCATCCTTCATGATGCCCGCAAAGACGGGCGCGGCGGCGCGGCCGCCCGTTTCGGCGCGGCCGAGCGGCTGCGGCTCGTCATAGCCGACGAAAACGCCGACGGCGAGATTGGGCGAGAAGCCGACGAACCAGGCATCGTGGTTGTCGTTGGTGGTGCCGGTCTTGCCGGCGAGCGGCACGCCGACGGCCCTGGCGGCCGAACCCGTGCCGCGCTGCACGACGCCTTCGAGCATGGAGACCATCTGGTAGGAAGTCTGCGCGCTCGCAACCTGTTCGCGGTCGTCCGGCAAGGCGGGGGGCGCGACGGCATCCCGGTCGAGCGGGTTTTCGCGCGCGCTCCTCTCCTTCGCCTCCTCCCAGCTTTCGTTGCAGGCGGGGCACTCGCGCATGTCATTCCTGTAGATGGTGCGGCCGAAGCGGTCCTGCACACGGTCGATCAGCGTGGGCGTCACGCGCTTGCCGCCATTGTCGAGAATGCCGTAGGCGCCGACGAGGCGCATGAGCGTGGTCTCGCCCGCGCCCAGCGCCATGGAGAGGACCGGCGGCATGTCATCGGTGATGCCGAAGCGGCGCGCATAATTCGAGACGGTCTGCGGCCCGACATATTGGGCAAGGCGCACCGTCATCAGGTTGCGCGAGTGCTCGATGCCGAAGCGCAGCGTGGACGGCCCGTGGAAATTGCGTTCGTAGTTTTCCGGTTTCCAGAGGCCGAGATCGCCGCCCTGATCGAGCACGAAGGGCGCGTCGAGGACGAGGCTTGCGGGCGTGAAGCCCTTGTCGAGCGCGGCGGCATAGACGAAGGGCTTGAAGGAGGAGCCGGGCTGGCGGAGCGCCTGCACCGCGCGGTTGAACTCCGACAGGCCGAAGCTGAAGCCGCCCTGCATGGCGAGCACGCGGCCCGTATGCGGGTCCATCGCGAGGGCGGCGCCGTTCACCTCCGGCACCTGCACGAGCGCGTAGTGGACGGGGTCCTTGCGCTTGTCGGCGAAGACGGGCTCCACCCAGACGACGTCGCCGACGGAAACGACATCCGACGGCGCCTTCACCTCGGGGCCGAGATAGAGACGGTTCACGCTGGCGCGCGCCCATGTCATTTCGGAGAGGGGCACCTTTGCCTTTTCGACATCCTTCGTGAAGCTGCCATCGGCGAGACGCTGCGGGCGGAGGCCGACGGTGACACCCTGCTGCGTCACCTCGAGCACGGTGGCGAGCGTCCAGGGCTCGATGTCGGCGGGGACGGGCATGGCCGCGAGCGCGTCCAGCCAGTTCTCGCCCGCCTCCAGATGGCGGACGGGACCGCGCCAGCCATGGCGGCGGTCGAAGGCGATGAGGCCTTTGCGGAGTTCGCGCGAGACCGTTTCCTGGAGTTTGGTATCGATGGTGGTGCGGACGGAGAGGCCGCCTTCGTAGAGCTTCTCCTCGCCATACATGCCGAGAAGTTCGCGGCGCACCTGCTCAAGGAAATAGGAGGCGTCGCGGATCTGCACGCCGCGCGAGCGGAGCGAAACGTCGAGCCCCGTCGCGCGGGCTTCGGCGGCATCGTAGGAGGAGATGAAACGCTCATCCTCCATGCGCGAGATCACCCAGTTGCGCCGCGCGAGCGCGCGTTCGCGGAAGCGATAAGGGTGATAATTGTTGGGGCCCTTGGGCAGGGTCGCGAGATAGGCGGCTTCGGCGATGGTGAGTTCGTCGAGCGGCTTGCCGAAATAATTGAGCGCGGCGGCGGCGACGCCGTAGGAGCCGATGCCGAGGTAAATCTCGTTCAGATAGAGTTCGAGGATCTCGTCCTTCGTGAAAGCCTGTTCGAGGCGGATCGCGATCAGCGCCTCTTTCAGCTTGCGGTTCAGCGTGACGTCGGAGGAGAGCAGGAAGTTCTTGGCGACCTGCTGCGTGATCGTCGAGGCGCCGACGAGGCGGCGGTCCTGCATGACGTTGAAGATGTTGTCGATGACGGCGCGCATGATGCCGGTCGCGTCGACGCCGCCATGGGAATAGAAGTTCTTGTCTTCCGCCGCGAGGAAGGCATCGACGACGCGGGGCGGAATGGCGGTGATGGGCACGTAGAGGCGGCGCTCGCGCGCGAACTCGCCGATGAGCTCGCCGTCGCCGCCATGGACGCGGGTCATGACCGGCGGCTCGTAATTGGCGAGCCTGGTGTAATCCGGCAGATCCTGATTAAGGCGCCAGACCATGTAGCCGCCCGCCATCAGCCCGCCGAAAAGAAGCACCAGGCAGACAGCGGCAACAATCGAAAGAACTCTCAGCATCGGGCGTCCGGCCCCCACTCGCTCAACATCCCTGCCCCGCATTTGCTAGGCACCAATTATGGCACGCACGAGGCAGCAAAACGACCTCGCCTGCGCGACATACATATAAAGCGCGTATTTACCAAGAAAGCGTTGC
>JACIYQ010000174.1 GCA_014359855.1 Parvibaculum sp. | reverse complement strand
CGGTTCGGACGCAACCTGGATGGAGACCCATGGCCGGCGTGAAAAGCGCGACGGGGTCGATGGGTGGGTCATCAACGGACGGAAGATGTGGAACACCGGTCTTCATGTCGCCACGCACGACTTCGTGTTCGCGCGGACGAGCGGCAAGGACGGCGACGCGCTGGGCATCACCTGTTTCGTTGTGCCCATGGACACGCCCGGCGTTAAGGTCGAGGAATATCTCTGGACCTTCAACATGCCGACGGACCATCCGCGCGTTTCATTCACGAATGTCTGGGTGCCGGATGGTTCCTATCTTGGCGATCCCGAGCGCGGCCTCGAACTTGCCCAGCACTTCGTCCATGAAAACCGTATCCGCCAGGCCGCGTCGAGTGTTGGAGCGGCACAGTTCTGCATCAACGAAAGCGTGAAATATTCGAAGGAACGCAAGCCGTTCGGCAAACCGTTGTCGGTCAACCAGGCGATCCAGTTTCCGCTTGTCGAAGCGCATACCGAAGCCGAGATGATCCGCACACTGATCCACAAGACCGCCTGGCAGATGGATCAGATGCCGAAAGCGGACGTTGCCAAGTATCTTTCGGACAAGGTTTCGATGTGCAACTACAGAGCAAATCGTCTCGTTTGCGAGGCGGCCGATCTCGCGATGCAGGTTCACGGCGGTATGGGTTATTCGCGCCACAAGCCTTTCGAACACATCTATCGTCACCATCGCCGCTACCGCATCACCGAGGGATCGGAGCAGATCCAGATGCGCAAGGTCGGCGGTCATCTCTTTGGCATGATCGGCGCCCGGCGGCCTGCAAAGGCTGCCGAATAGGATCGGAACAATCGAGCTCGGGTGAAAGCCGCCGCGCTAGGGCGTGGCGGCTTTTGCCTTGTCTGCTGGCCAGGTCAGGCGCCAGCCGGGCAGCGTCATCCTCGCGGTTGTGCCTTCGCCGACCGTGCTCTCCAGCGCGAAGCTGCCGCCATGCATTTCGATCAACGATTTCGTGATCGGAAGACCGAGGCCCGTGCCGCCATGCTGCCGGGCATTCGTGTCGTCGACCTGGCCGAAAGGCTCCATGACTTCGGTAAGCTTGTCTTCCGGAATGCCGATGCCGTCGTCGCGCACGGAGATTGAAAGGTTCCCGTCATCGTCGAGGCAGACGCTCACTTCGATGTTGCCGCCCTCGCCGGTGAACTTCGCGGCGTTGGACAGCAGGTTCAGCATGATTTGCCGCATGGCGCGCTGATCCGCATTGAGGACCGGCATGGGATCGAGCACCTGCAGGCGTACCTGCTGCGCCTTGTCCATGGTGTGGGCGCGCATGATGTCGACGGACCACCGCAACACTGCGGCAAGGTCGACCTCTTCGTCTTCCAGCGCATAGCGGCCCGCCTCGATCTTCGATATGTCGAGAATGTCGTCGATGACGTTCAGAAGGTGCCGTCCGCTGTCCTGTATGTCGCTCGTGTATTCGCGATAGCGGTCGGCGCCGAGCGGGCCGAACATCTCCTGCCGCATGATTTCGGAAAAGCCGATGATCGCGTTCAGCGGCGTGCGGAGCTCATGGCTCATGTTCGCGAGGAATTTCGACTTCGCGCGGTTGGCGAGTTCGGCGGCTTCGGTTGCCCGTTTGAGTTCCTCATCCGCCCTGCGGCGTTCGATCGCTATGCCCGCGAGATGAGCTGCGCCGAGCAGGTAATCGGATTCCCATGCACTCGGCTCGTAGGCGTCGGGGAAATATAACGCGAAGGCGCCTGCAACCTTTCCGCCGTGCGACACGATCGGCTGGAACCACAGCGACTGAATGTCCGCCTTGCGCATATAGGAGGAGATATGAGCGCCCTGGTATTCCTCCTGAAGGTCCGTCGTCACGATCTTGGTGCCGGCGAGTGCGATGCGGCCAAAAATCCCGTGACGCTGCTCCCTCCAGAATTCGTCGACCCATGCACCGAAATCGGCGGGCAGATGCGGCGCGGCGCAAGTCACGAGATTGCATTCGGAATCGATAAGAAAGACTGCGGCACGGCCGGAAGGGTTTGCCTCCTCCGACCCGAGCGCGAGGAGCGACATGACTTCGTCCAGCGGCGCGCCGGCCGCCAGTGCGCGCAACACGCGGAACTGATTGCGCTGCTCGGTTTCGGTGCGCTTTCGTCCAGTGATATCGCGCATGTTGATAACGTAGCCGCGCACATTGGGATCGTTGACGAGGTTGGTAATGCTCGATTCGATCCATACCGTGCGCGTGGCATCGCGGGGGTTCGTGCTTCCCGCGTTGCGGGGAAGCGCAAGTTCGTAGGAAATCGTCTCGCTGGGTCCCGACTGGTTGCTGGCAAGTTCGTTGAGGACCTGATCCCTCTGCTCTTTCGACAGCAATTTCAGGCTGTTGAGACCGATCAGCGCTTCCGGCGAGAGGCCGAATTTTTCGGCGGCCGGCGATGCATACTGGATGACGGCGTTCTCGTCGGTGACGAGCACAACGTCGAAGGCGTTTTCCACCAGCGCGCGAAAATGATGCTCGCGCCGCTGGAGCTCGTCGTTTGCTTCCTCCGCGCGGCGACGCGCGGCCTCCGAGACATCGCGAGCCTGACCGAGGTCGTCGATGAGATCGGCGTTCCTGAAACGCAGGTCGTATGTCTCTATCGCGTTGGCTCTCTGCTGCCCGGCGACGCGTACCAGAAGAAGATAGGCGGGCACGCAAGCAAAGCCGAGCGCCATGAACACGGGGTCAAATGTCCAGATGGCGGCCCCGATCACTGCGGTAATGATCGGCGCTGTGACTGAGAGGAAGATCGGGACGATATGAAAGGCGATCTGCGATGCCATCACGACATGGGTGATGAGTACCGTCAGGATGGCGAGGTTCTGAATGGCGTCGTCCGGCTGCCAGAAGAGCGGTATGAAGCCGAGCCAGACGATGTTGAGCATCCAGTTGCGGATGGCCATCGGGCCGATCCAATCGTCCGCCTCGGCCTCATGGTGCGCGTCGGCGGAAAAGAAGCGCCGCTGGAAAATGGCGTATTCGATGTAACCCGCTACGATGGACAACCACCACAGGGTGATCACCGGCATGGGGACCGCCGGCTGGAAGGTGAAGACGATGGCGCCCGATATCGCCGGAAAAAGAACCGGTATCCCGCGATAGGCCCGCATGATGGTGCGGTAGAGCTCGAGACGAATGGCGGACATGCGTTCGCCGCCGGCAGCGTTCCCGCCGGCCGGGGCGACAAGTTTCGTATGGCCGCTCACACCGGGCATCTCGACGGGGTCTCCTCCCCCAGATTGGACCTCTCCCCTGTGCCCAGTTCACGCCATGAAGGTAAAGTTTCCCTGAATGCCGGACCCCTTGCCGGAAACAAAGAAAAACCCTGCCCGCGGGCGCGGGCAGGGTTCCTTGGTAACTCCGATGAACGGCCTAGTAGGCGTCCGGTACCGTTTTCACGTCTGCGGATGTGGGGGTGGGGCGCTTGCCTTCGACGGCGCAACTGCGTTTCACATCGCGGTCGAGCGCGGTTGAAGGCGCCCAGTAGGTCGGCATCCAGTTTGCCGCACGCTGGTCGGCGACCGCCGCCTGCTCACTGGTCAGGTTGCCGCGGAACTTCTGCGCAATGGAAACGTCGGGCTGGACACCGAGAGAAAGAAGGCTTGGATTGCGGCTATAGAGCTTCACCCATTTGGCGCCCTCGACGGCATCTTGCGGAACGCCCTGGCCCTCCAGATAAAGCGAGGCCATCAGCTTCTGCGCGTCGGGCCAGCCGCTGTTAGCGGCACGCTGCACCCATTCGGCTCCCTCGGCTTCCTTGCCGGTGGCGATGAGACACTGACCCAGCGCCATTTGCGCGCCCTCGTAGCCATGGCCGCGATAGGCAAAGCAGGTCAGAACGTTGAAGGTCTCTTCACCGCATTCGCCTCGGGCTGCCTGACTCACGGATTTAGCGTAGAGCGTGCCCGCGGGGTCCTGCTCTGCAAGGGTCGGGATAATACGCCCATCGGCGTCGCGTTTGCGGGCTGCCCCACCTCCGCTGCAGGCTGCGAGAGCGAGGGCGACGACGCTCAGGGCGATCACGGCTCCCGCTTTCGATGTCAGTTGAATGCGTGCTGGCATATTTCCCTCAGATTTCATTGTTGCGGCCCAACCCGGTCCGCTTTTCCCCATTTGAACCCATATGGTGACGCAGCGAAATAGCGGCGTTCCTGCCCCTCATTCAGGGCGGTTTGACCCGCTGCGGCGCTTCCCGGATACTCCCGCCGCCTCTTTGGGGTGGCGGAGAGCGGTATGTTATGCTGTCTCCAGTGAAATTTCGCAATTTGCCGTGAGTAGAGACGAAGATGGCCGACAAGAAGACGCTTAAGGATTGGGAAGCATTGGTCACGAAGCAGACCAAGGGAGCGGGCCCGAATTCGCTCGTCTGGCACACGCCGGAGGGTATCGACGTCAAGGCTCTTTACACGGCCGAGGATCTCGAGCGGATCGCTGCGGAGGGTTACGACGCGAACACGCTGCCAGGCCTTGCGCCCTACACACGCGGGCCGCAGGTGACGATGTATGCCGGACGGCCCTGGACGATCCGTCAATATGCGGGATTTTCCACCGCGGAAGAATCCAACGCCTTCTACCGCCGCAATCTCGCGGCCGGGCAGAAGGGACTGTCCGTCGCTTTCGATCTGGCGACCCATCGCGGCTATGACAGCGATCATCCGCGCGTGGTCGGCGATGTCGGCAAGGCGGGCGTCGCGATCGACAGCGTCGAAGACATGAAGATCCTCTTCGACCAGATTCCTCTCGACGAGATGTCGGTGTCGATGACGATGAACGGGGCCGTGGTTCCCATTCTTGCGAACTATATCGTTGCCGCGGAAGAGCAGGGTGTTAAGCCGGAACAGCTTTCGGGAACCATTCAGAACGACATCCTGAAGGAGTTCATGGTTCGCAACACCTACATCTATCCGCCCGAGCCTTCGATGCGGATCATCTCGGACATTATCGGCTTCTGTTCGAAGCACATGCCGCGCTTCAACACGATTTCGATTTCCGGCTATCACATGCAGGAAGCCGGCGCGACGCAGGTGCAGGAGCTCGCCTTCACGCTTGCGGACGGGCGAGAGTATGTGCGCGCCGCGCTTGCCGCAGGTCTCGACGTCGACGATTTTGCGCCGCGCCTGTCGTTCTTCTTTGCCATTGGCATGAATTTCTTCATGGAGATCGCGAAGCTGCGGGCGGCGCGTCTTCTCTGGGCGCAGATCATGGCGGAATTCAAGCCGAAGGATCAGAAGTCGTCGATGCTGAGAACGCATTGCCAGACATCGGGTGTCTCGCTCACGGAGCAGGATCCCTACAACAACGTCATCCGCACGACGATCGAGGCGATGGCGGCCGTGCTCGGCGGCACGCAGTCGCTCCATACCAATGCACTCGACGAGGCTATCGCGCTGCCGACGGATTTTTCCGCGCGCATCGCGCGTAACACGCAGCTCGTCATCCAGCACGAGACGGGTATCACCAATGTGATCGATCCGCTTGGCGGCTCCTATTACATGGAGACGCTGACCCATTCGCTGGTCAAGGAAGCGTGGAAGCTCATCGAAGAAGTCGAAGAACTCGGCGGCATGACGAAGGCTGTGGGCACGGGCATGCCGAAGCTCAAGATCGAGGAAGCGGCGGCACGGCGGCAGGCAAAGATCGACCGCGGCGAAGAGGTGATCGTCGGCGTCAACAAATACCGCCCGGCCCAGAACGATCCGATCGAAATTCTCGATATCGACAATGCCAAGGTGCTCGCCTCCCAGGTCGAACGACTGAAGAAGGTGCGCGCAACGCGCGACGAAGATGCATGCCGCAAGGCGCTTGCGGCGCTCACGGAAGGCGCGCGCGGCAAGGGCAATCTCCTTGCGCTGGCAATTGACGCGGCGCGCGCGCGTGCGACGGTCGGCGAGATTTCGGATGCGATGGAAGCGGTTTTCGGCCGTCACCGTGCGGAGATCAAATCCATCTCCGGCGTTTACGGTCAGGCCTATGAAGGTGATGAGGGCTTCATGCAGATTTCGAAGGAGATCGAGGCTTTCGCCGAAGCCGAGGGCCGCCGTCCTCGCATGCTCGTCGTCAAGATGGGGCAGGACGGTCACGACCGTGGCGCCAAGGTCATCGCCACCGCGTTCGCCGATCTTGGATTCGATGTCGATGTCGGGCCGCTGTTCCAGA
>JACIYQ010000173.1 GCA_014359855.1 Parvibaculum sp. | reverse complement strand
ACCGGCAGCGCCGGAGCGGCGCGCCAGATATTCCCGCGCATGTCGTAAATTTCGGCGACCGTACGCGGACCTGAAGTGCTGTCTCCGCCGATCACATAGAAATCGCTGCCGAGCAAAGCGCCCCCCGCGAAAGCCCGGCCTGTGGACATGGGCGCGCCCTCGCTCCAGCCGGACGCCGATGCCGCTGCGGGGAGCGCGACAAGCAGAAAGGCCAGCGAGAAAACACCTCGCCATTTCAACGTCTTGAACATGAAACCTCCCTCTGTTCCCTCACTCAGTAAAACAGGACCAGCGCCGCAAGGCCCAGGAACGAGAAAAATCCGACAACGTCCGTCATCGTCGTTACGAAAACGGCCGAGGATACGGCGGGGTCAGCGCCGACCTTGTCGAGCCCCAAGGGTACGAGAATTCCCGTAAGGCTCGCCACGACCAGGTTGATCATCATGGCCGACGCAAACACCACACCGAGCCACTCATTGCCGAAAATCAACGCAACCAGAACACCGAGCAGCAAGGCGAAAACACACCCATTGACGATGCCGACCCAGAATTCGCGAATGATAGTGCGGCTGGCGTTGAAAGGCACAAGATCCCGCGTCGCCAGCGCGCGGACGGTAACCGTCATCGTCTGCGTGCCCGCATTGCCGCCCATAGAGGCCACGATCGGCATGAGTACGGCGAGCGCCACCATCTGCTCGATCGTGCCATCGAAAAGCGCGATGACCGAAGCGGCGATGACTGCCGTCACCAGATTCACGAGAAGCCAGGGAACGCGGCTTCGGCTCGTCTGAAAGACGGTATCCGAGATCGCTTCTTCGCCAACACCGGCAAGAAGGCGGATATCCTCGGCTGCCTCTTCGCTGATAACCTCCACGATGTCGTCCACCGTGATGACGCCGACGAGGCGGCCCGCCTCGTCCACCACGGCGGCGGAAATGAGGTCGTACTTGCTGAACTGAAGCGCCACTTCTTCCTGGTCCATACCGACGGGAATGAGCGTCTGTTCGGTCTCCATGATGTCCGAGATCTTCACCGGACGCTTGGTCCGCATGACGCGGGAAAGCGGCACGGTTCCGCACGGCTTGCAGGCGGCATCGACGACGAAGATTTCGTAGAACTCGTCCGGAAGCTCCTTCGCCTCACGCAGATAGTCGATGGTCTGACCGATATCCCAATAGGGCGGCACGGCAACGAGCTCGCGCTGCATGAGACGGCCGGCGCTGTAGTCGGGATAGTCGAGAGATTGTTCGAGGGCGGCGCGTTCGCTCGCCGGCAACTGGTCGAGAATGAGCCGCTGCTCCGCCTCGTCCATGTCTTCAAGGAGGTAGACCGCGTCGTCGGAATCCATTTCCGTCAGCGCGGCCGCGATATCCTTCGGATCGAGTAGCTCGATCACATGGTCGCGCACGCTCTCGTCGAGCTCGCTCAGGACCTCCGGGTTTAGGTCGCTGCCGAGCATGCCGACAAGCACCTCGCGCTCTTCATTGCGCAGGAGCTCGAAAAGTTCGGCAAGGTCGGCTGGCCGCAGCGGCAGAACAAGTTCGCGCGCCTGCGCAGCATCCGCGCGGTCCACCGCGTCGACCACCGAACGCACGAATCCCGGCGACAGGGCGTCCTCCGCCGTTTCCTCCGGTACATGTGTGTGAGCCGGGTCGGCCAAGCGCGCACTCCCGTATGAATCGCGGTCCCGAATTGCGGCGAGTGTGCGCTATTTGCTCCCGGCCTGCCAGCCAGTGAGGCACGAAAAGCCGGAGCGAACCGCGAAAAATAGCGATTAAAGAAGGGAGAGGAGAACCCTTTGACGAGCCTCAAGGCTCAGATGGTGCGGTCGAGAAGACTCGAACTTCCACGGGAGTTACCCCACAGCGACCTCAACGCTGCGCGTCTACCAATTCCGCCACGACCGCATGTCTCGTGAGCCGGGCGGATGTAACAAATCCCTGACGCTTGCTCAAGCGGCAAATGGCAGGAAAGAAGGCTTAAATGCCATCGCCGTCAAGATTGTTGGGGAGATGGATGCCGCACTCGTCCTTATCCTTGCCGACCCAGCGGCCGTCGCGGTACGAGCCGCCCTCCGGCACGCGCTCGGTGCAGGGCATGCAGCCGATGGAAAGGTAGTTGTCCTTCACCAGCGGGTGGCGCGGCAGCTTGTGCTCATCGAGATAGGCTTCAAGGTCTTCCTGCGTCCAGTGGGCCAGCGGATTGACCTTGAAACGGGTACCCGTGGCGGTGCCCGGCTCGCCGGTACCGCGCACCCTCTCCTCCTCGATCAGCTCCATTCCCGCGCGCGCGTTCGTCTGGAAGCGCTTGCGGCCGGTGATCGAGGCATCGAAGCCCTTCAGCGCCCGTTCGAGCGGCAGGACCTTGCGGATGAAGCAGCAGTCATCGGCATCGGCGTTCCACAGGCCGCCATTCGGGTCCTGCGCTGCAAGGTCGGCAGGGTGCGGACCGACGGCGCGGATGTCGGTGAGGCCGAGCTTTTCCTGCAGCCTGTCGCGGTAGCGCAGCGTCTCGCCGAAAAGCTTGCCGGTATTGAGGAAGATCACAGGCGTCGACGGATCGACCTGCGCGACCATGTGAAGGAGCACAGCGGATTCCGCCCCGAAGGAGGAAACGACGGCGATCTTGCCCGGAAACGCCTTCTTGATCGTGGCTTCGAGCAGGTCCATGCCCGAAAGACCCGAATAGGAATCGCGGAGGCGCTGCAGCGCGGGCGAGCCAACGGTCGCCGCGTC
>JACIYQ010000172.1 GCA_014359855.1 Parvibaculum sp. | reverse complement strand
GCCGTCACGATCCGGCCCCGAAGATTGAGCGATCCGGCGATCTCCGGCGCAGCTAACGGAATACGGGTGATGATCTGCGGGCTGAGCACGTCGCGGACGTTCAGCACAGGAATGCCGAAACTCTGGCCGCCGATCGTCATGGTTACATAGTCTTCGGTCGTCGCTTCCGCGGCGCCGGTCGATGCTGTCCTGTGAAGAGCGGTGCTCATGCTGCGTCCTCCTTGCGAGTCTCGTCGGTGTGCGTGCGCGAGAGAACGTTGAGCAGCGCCGTGGGATCGAGCTTCGTCACATAATCGGTGAAGCCGGCTTCCCTTCCGCGTGCAATGTCCTTTGGATTGGCGTGAGAGGAGAGGGCGACGATGGGCACGGCGCTCATCCTCTCGTCGGCACGGAGCTGGCGCACGAGGTCGAACCCGGAAAGACCTGGCATCTCGATGTCGGAAACGATGACGTCGAAGTTGCCTCCTTCCTTGCAGAGCGAGATGGCGGCCTCCGCGTGTTCCGCGACAGTCACCGAGTAGCCGGCGACCGTGAGCATGGGGATCAGGAGATTACGGAAGAAGGCGCTGTCTTCGACGAGCAGCACGTTTCGTTCGCTATCCGCCCCGAAGGGGCTCTCGGTCTTGACCTCGAACCAGTTGGTGTCGCTCTGGCGCAGATAGTGAACCGTATCGACGATGTCGGTTGCGGCCCCCGCGATGATCGCGCTGCCGAGAGTGCCGGGCCGTCCGCCGCCCGAGAGCTGCAGGTCGAGCGGCGCATCCACGATATCGACCACCCTGTCGACCACGAGACCGAGCATGCGTTGCCCATCGACAAAGACGAGGATCGGCCGCTTGCCTTTGCGTTCCGCCGGATTGCCGTCGAGGTCGATGAGCGGCATCAGTCCGCCGCGATATTGCAGCACGGTGAGCGAACCCGCCTTCTCGGCGGTTGCGAGATCCGTCTCTTCAAGGCGTGCGACGAGAGACAGCGGGACTGCTTTCGGGCCGCCGTCGCGCGCTTCAAAGACCAGCATCGAAACGGCCTCATCCCTGCGCGAGCCGCGTCCGGCGTTGCCGGCGAGGGCGGCCGCTTCGGCATGCGGCGAGGCGGAGACGGCCGAGGCAAGGCCGTTGGGATCGAGAATCATGATCACACGCCCGTCCCCGAGAATTGTCGTGCCCGAGAAGCATGAGATGTGACGCATGCAGCGCGAAACCGGCTTCACGACGATTTCCTCGGTATCGAATACCTTGTCGACGATGATGCCGAAGACGAAGGCGCCCACCTGCGAAACGACGACATACATGCTGTCGGCCTCGCCCGCCTCGACGGCGGTGTCGGTTTGCAGCAATCCGAGGATTTCGCACAGCGAGACGAGCGGCAGCAGCCGGTCGCGCAAGCGGTAAACGGGGTGCCCGTTGATGTTCTCGAGCCCTTTGCTCGTGGCGCGATTGATCCGGACCAGTTCCACGACACTGTTCTGCGGCAGAGCAAAGCGCTCGCCCTCGCATTCGACGATGAGCGCCGAGACAATTGCGAGCGTCAGCGGAATCTTGATGGTGAAGCGGGAGCCGACACCTTCTGTCGACTGAAACTCGATAATCCCGCCAATCTTCTCGATGTTGTTCCGAACGACGTCCATGCCCACGCCGCGGCCCGATACACTGGTCACGGCGGCCGCCGTCGAAAATCCGGGCCTGAAAATGAACTGCTGGATCTGCTGTTCGCTCATGCTTTCGAGCTGGGCCTCCGTCGCGAGCCCGTTTGCCAGCACCTTATCCCTGATCCGCGCAGTCGGCAGACCTCGTCCATCGTCGGCAACCACGACAACGATGTGCCCGCCTTCGTGCCGGGCCGAAAGTTCGATCGTGCCATGCTCGGGTTTCCCCGCGGCGAGCCGGTCGGCCGCCATCTCGATTCCATGATCGGCGGAATTCCGGACCATATGCGTGAGCGGATCGCGGATCGATTCCAGAACCTGCCGGTCGAGTTCCGTATCGGCACCCGTCATCGCAAGTTCGATCTTCTTGCCGACTTCCTGCGAGAGGTCGCGCACCAGGCGCGGCAGCTTGCCCCAGGCGTTCCCGATCGGCTGCATGCGCGTCATCATCACGCTTTCCTGCAGCTCGGTCGTTACCTGGTTCAGCCGCTGCAACGGCGCCGCAAAGGGGCTGTCGCCGTGGCTGCGCATGATCTGGAGGAGCTGGTTGCGCGTCAGTACGAGTTCGCTCACCAGCGTCATCAGGTCTTCGAGAACATTGATGTTGACCCGCAAGGTCTGCGTCTGCCCCTGCGCGGCCGCATCGTGCTTCTCGACACTGGGACTTGTTGCAGCCGGTGCAGCTGCCACGGGCTCTTGCTCCGCCTGCAGCGCGGGCGCGGCCTGAGGAGCATCCTGCGCTCCGCGATGGAGCAGCGCGAGCAACGCGGCAACGTCCTCTTCCTCCACGCCGAGGGACCGGAAGCCCTGGCCGATTTCCGTTTCGAGGAGGGAGATGTCTTCGCCGGTCCAGCCATTGTCGGCAAGGCAGGTCAGTACGTCCGCAACGTCGATCCCCGGTGTCTTCTGGAGCGCCACCTCGAAGCCCTTGGTAAGCGCGAATTGCAGCTTCAGAAGTTCAGGTTCCAGTGCGGCTCCTTCGGCGGACTTCGCCGCGAAGCCCGCGCAGGCAAGTTCGCAGGCGGTATCGATGCCCGATGCCGTGCCGGCACGCTCGAACAGCGTTCCCTGTTTTTCGGGAGCCGGGGCGGCGCTGGCGAGAGCGGCCGTCTCGCCGCTCGCGATGCGTCTCAACGCGTCGATGACCTCGCGATCCCCGCCCGCCGGCTCGCCACCCGTCTCGCTGAGCGAGGCAACGAGTTCCTTGATGCGGTCGAGCGCAACCAGCACCTGCGATATCACGTCGTGCGAGACCGCAAGTTCGCCGTCGCGGACGCGGCCGAGCACGTCCTCCGCTGCGTGCGCCACGGCTTCAAGCCGGGGAAGCCCCAGGAAGCCGCATGTGCCTTTGATGGTGTGCATGACGCGGAAGATGCTGCCGAGAAGCGCGGGATCGCCGGGCCGCTGCTCCAGCTCGACGATTTCACTGTCCAGCACATCAAGCGCCTCGCAGGTCTCGGCGAGAAAATCCTTGAGAAGATCGTCCATGTCGACTAACCTATTTCCAAATTTATTTGAAAATAGGCTAATGGATCGGAACTAATTGTTGGTAAATAGCAAGAATATTATTATTATTACTTTATAAATACTTATAGGCGCGCAGGCTGCAATTACGTGCCAACCGCCGACAAGTGCGGCTCATCGGCCGCCAGCGTTCGTGATGCGGGGAAGGCGACTTCAACGCGCGTTCCCTTGCCTTCGGTGCTCATAATCGAAAACTTCGCATCGTGTAGCTCGGCAAATTGTTTTGTGAGTGCGAGGCCCAGGCCCACACCGTCGAAACGGCGGGAGAGATGACTCTCCACCTGCATGAAAGGCTCGGTGACGCGTTCGATGTTGTCCGCCGCAATGCCGATCCCTGTATCTTCGACGGAAAAAACCAACGCGCCGTCCGCCGCAACTTTCGCACTCAGGCAGACGGTGCCGCCAGCTGGCGTGAATTTGATGGCGTTGGAAAGAAGGTTGAGCAGAATTTGCCGCGTAAGCCTCAGGTCTGCGCGAAGTTTCGGAAGGCTCGGTGCCGATTGCTGGATGAGTGCCAACTTTGCCGCCTTGGCCCGGCCTTCCACAGTTCTGGTGCAGAAGTGACAGATATCCTCGATATATATTTCCGTCTCCTCGAGCTCCGTCACCCCGACTTCAATCCTGCTGAGATCGAGAATGTCGTTCACGACTGCAAGGAGATGCAGGCCGCTATCGTGAATATCCTTTGCATAGGCCTGGTACTGCGCTGTCTCCATCGGGCCCATGACGTCGGTGGCCATGAGCTCCGAAAAGCCGATGATGGCATTGAGAGGCGTCCGCAGTTCGTGGCTCATGTTGGCGAGAAACTGGGACTTAGCCCGGTTCGCATATTCGGCCTTGTTGCGTGCGGTCCGCAACTCCTCGGTCACCTTCTGCAAATCCGTGATGTCGAGCACGGTGCCGATCACCTGCTCGATCTCTCCGTTGCGTCCGCGGATCGCCTCCGCCTCGCAGCGAACGTATCGTATTTCGCCGGTCGGAGGTGAGATGCGATGCGTTATGCGGAACGGCGTCCCTTGCTCGATAGCGGTGCGCGCCGCAAGGCGCAAGAGGGGTTCATCGGCGGGATGCACCTGTCCTAAAACATGTTGCAATGTGGTCTTCCCGTCCTCCGAATTGCCGCCGAGAATGCGGAGGGCCGCGTCGGAACAAGAAATCTCCATGGTGCTGACGCTGAGCTGCCAGTTTCCCAGGTGGGCGATGCGCTCCGCTGCAGCGAGATTGGCAGCGCTTCTGCGCAGTGCTTCCTCAGCCCGATACCGGTCTGTCACATCGTAGCATCCGATCAGCGTTAGCTGTTCTCCACTTATGCTCATTGCTACCGCGGAAACCATGCACCAGATCTCGTCTCCCGCTTCCGTGGTGAATGACGCTTCGATGCCGTCGAGGCGGCTGTCCGCACCTTCCCCTGCCAGCAGGCGCGCGCTGAGCGCTGCACCGGCAAATTCGGCGATGTGACGGCCTGACAATTTCCTGCGGTCCGCATCCACCAGGGCACCGAAAGCGCTGTTGACGAACAAAATTTCGCCCGTGGTTCGCAGCGCGACCGCGATGCCGAAAGGCATCGTCTCGATCACCATGCGCATCTGAAGTTCGCGTGCGCGCAGTGTCTCTTCGGCCCGACGGAGTATTGTGAGGTCTCGCACGACAGCCGTGAAGATCATCTCGCCGTCGATCGTGATGCGCGAGATGGAAGCCTCGGCTGGAAACTCGGACCCATCTTTGCGTCGGCCCTTGACTTCTGGCCGATGGCCCATGAGCTTTGTTGGCGCGTCGCCGCGCGTGAAGCGCGCTACATGTGTACGATGCCGTGCCCTCACGCTTTGCGGCAGAAGGACGTCCATTTTCTTGCCGATAATTTCTTCGGCGCTGTATCCGAAGATCGCTTCGGCGCGTTTGTTGAAAATGCGGATAACGCGCTCGCGGTCCATCGCGACGATGGCGTCGCCGGCGGCATCCAGAAGTTCGTCGAGTTGTCGCCGCGCACTCGCCGTTTCCTCCGCGTTGATGCGGCACTTGAGCGCCATACCGACATGGTCTGCGATCCGGCCAAGCACTTCGAGCGTAAGCTTGTCGCGAGGCTGCATTCTCAGGGTCGCGAAGGTAAGTACAGCGATGACGTCACCATTCGCCTTGAGTGCGATAGCGGTCGTGCCGCCTGCCTTGCCGTGGCGAGTCTCAGTCTCGCCGCTCTGCCGGCATCTTTCGGCCAGGTCTCGTTCGGCGCCGGATTTTTCTGCCGCGCTGATCTCCATTCCGCTGCGAACGAGTGTCTTCCGCAACGAAAGTTCCTCCTCCTTTACGATCCACGCCGTCCCCTGTCGCCATCCGCTATAAAGCAGGACGGCATGCAGCATGCGTCCGAGTGCGGCGGTAAGGGAGTCGGATTTCATGAGCCGGTCGATGAGCGTCTGCGCAAATCGCAGCTGGCGTTCCTCTTGTACCGAAGCCGTGATGTCGGTCACGATGAGAGTGGTGCTCGATCCCGGTGTCCATATCCGCGTGAGCGTAAACTCGCTGCTGTCCGGCCGCCGGCAGCGCTTGCGCAGTTCATAGTTGCGTTCGCCGCCGTCCACGACCGTTTGAGGCGCTACAGTGACCTTGCTGTCGTGTAGGAGGAGACGCTCGACGGTCGACAGTGTCGGCATCTCGTCGTTGCCCCAGCCCAGTACCGCAAGGAGCTCGCCCGCACTCGCATTCTGCGAAACGAGCTGATTGCTCGCAGGATCGAAAACGAACACTGCGGGCGGGCGGGGCAGGGTAGACGGACGGCGGCTCACATTCTTCTCCCGAACTGCTTCTCAGGCCACGCGTGCGCGGCTGAGGAACGTGTCGACCTGCTGGCGAAGCGTTTCGGCCTGCCGGGCAAGAATGTCGGACGAGCCGGAAATCTCGGCGGCCGCCGATCCCGTCTCGGCCGCGGCTTCCGCCACCGCGACGATGTTCGATGATACGTCCTGCGTGCCGCGGGCGGCCTCCTGCACGTTGCGCGCGATTTCGTTGGTCGCGGCGTCCTGTTCGTCGACCGCGGCAGCGATCGAGGTCGCGATCTGATTCATCTCGGTGATCGTCTTCTCGATCGACTTGATGGCGTCGACGGACTCCTGCGTTGCCGCCTGCATCGTCTTGATCTGGTCGGCGATTTCCTCGGTCGCCTTTGCCGTCTGGTTGGCGAGGCTCTTCACTTCGGAGGCGACGACGGCAAAGCCCTTGCCGGCCTCGCCGGCGCGCGCCGCTTCGATGGTCGCATTGAGCGCCAGCAGGTTGGTTTGCGCAGCGATGTCGTTGATGAGCGTCACCACATCGCCGATCTTCTGCGCCGCTTCCGCAAGCCCCTGGACCTTGCTATCGGTGCGATGTGCCTCTTGAACGGCCTGTCCGGCGATTTTGGTCGAGAGCGATGCCTGCCGCCCGATTTCCGTGATCGAACTCGAAAGCTGTTCGCTGGCCGAAGCGACCGTCTGCACATTGGTCGACGCTTCCTCGGAAGCCGCCGCGACGGTCGTCGTCTTGGCACTTGTCTGTTCCGCCGTTACGGACATGGCCTGCGCGGAGGCCTGGAGTTCGGTTGAGGCCGAGGCAACCGACTTGATGATCTCGTTCACAGCGACATCGAAATCGGAGATGGCCGATTCCAGCGTCCTCTGCCGCCCGGCCCTTTCTTCGACCATCGCGTCCTGATAGGCGGAAATAGAAAGGTCCATATCAAGACAAACGGCAGTATTCACGGCGCAAAGCACCTGGGAAAGCTGCCCCGGCGTCCAGCGATACTTCTTGACTGCTATGCCGACCAGCCTGTTCATCACGAACTTGTAGCCGCCGATATACCAGCGCGGCTCGAGGCCGATGCGGTTGTGAGTGAGGCCGATCGTGTGGACGCTCTGCATATAGGCATCGTCGAACGTGCCCGAGAAAAGCCTTCCCCAGTGTGCCCCCTGGGCTTGCTTCAGGCGCGGTGCCTGGCTGCCAAGGAGCTTGGAAAGCTCGGGCACGGCGCCGATGTGCGCATAGAAGCTGTCGAGTATCTGGGGCAGGTGCGGCTCCAGAACTTTCCAGAACTCGCGGAGCGCTACCCCGGTCTCGTCGGATACCTCCATGAAGCGCAGGCGCGATGCCCGGTCCACGGCCGATGTGTCGTCTTTCGTCATGCTGACCCCCATTTAACAACGGCCCGGCCCTGCCGGGTCCTGCTCTCCCACCCTGAAGCGGAGATAAAGTCAGCGATTACTGCGACTTTTTGTCACCGATTCGGAGCAATTAATTTCAATATTAGGGGTAGACATGAAATAATTGGTTAATAATACTGTAATCAAGAAAAAATTATTATAGCAAATATTTATATAGTGGGTTTATAACATAAGTTAAGAAATGATTTTACGCAGGTTTAATCTGGAAAAATTGGTTATGAGTCTATAACTGCTTCGTATCGAGACAGTTGAATGATTTCCGTTAAAGACAAGCCGGACCTAATCCGGCGGCGAGTGTTCCGTGAGTGGCAATGTCGGCGGCACCCCGGATGGGGAGAACAGCGCACAGGACGGGAAGAAGATCGGCTCTTCATTGGAAGGTTGTGACACCTGCCCATTTCGGTCTGTCGGCTTTTGCGCTGCAGTTATGGGGGCGAGTCTGGGGGAGGGTGCGCGTCGCAAGACGGCGGGCTCTGCTCTCGCCCGCCAGCAAGTTCTCAGGCTGGGCGATACCTCGGGGCGCATCGTCGTCCTCAGACAAGGATGGGCGCTTCGCTCGGCCATGACCTCGGACGGGCGGCGTCAGGTTTTATCCATTTTGCTGCCGGGGGACATAGCAGGCGGCGAGTTCCTCCTGCGCGATAAGGTGCGTATGCCGGTGCAAAGCGTGACTCCGGTCGAGTATTGCTCCTTCGACATTGCCTATCTCAAGGAAATTACCGACAAAAGTCCGGCGTTCATCTGGACCTTTGTCGACCTCTGCCTGTCCAGTAGAGAGGCAAGCGAGGACCGGCTTATCGATCTCGGCCGTCGCAACGCGGAACAACGGCTCGCGCGCCTCATCCTCGACCTTCACCGGCGCTTGGGGGAAAAGGGACTTTCCGATGGCGCCACGATCCCTTTCCCGCTCCGCCAGCAAACCGTTGCCGATGCGCTGGGCCTGACCCAGGTGCATGTCAGCCGGGTCATGCGAAGTCTCCGGCAGTCGTGCATCCTCCAGACGAAGGCAGGACAGCTCACGATTCTCGACATGGACGCTCTGATGGCGATCGCCGAGTTCTACGAGACCTGACGCCGCCTTTCAGGCAGAGCGCATTCGCATTCGGGTGGGATGAAGATTGGTGCACCCGACACGATTCGAACGTGTGGCCTCTGCCTTCGGAGGGCAGCGCTCTATCCAGCTGAGCTACGGGTGCCAGGGGGCAAGCCACAGGGAAGGCGGCCTGCCGAAGCGGGCGCAAGGTAGAACAATTCGCGGCCGCAAACAATGGGCAGGGGCGGGCTCGAAATGGAGCCGCGC
>JACIYQ010000171.1 GCA_014359855.1 Parvibaculum sp. | reverse complement strand
TGCGCTGGACGATCTGTCCCTCCATCCGGTAGCCCTTTTCACTCATGTTCCGGCGATGAAACTCCATCGCGGCGGGGGTGAAATCCCGGGCGAGAACGGTGATGCGTTCGGGCAGTTCGGTAGTGGTCTCGTCGGCCATCGTCACTCTATGCTCGTTATTCGATGAGGGGGGCCGGCTTGCCGACGGTTGCTGGCAGTATGGGGCGGGCGCCGGACCTTGTCGATAGGGTCCGGCCCGTGCTTCAGAGCAGAGGCGATGCAGGCCCGGTAAAGGTGCCCGCAAAGAGCAGCACGCCGAAGAGGAGGATGACCGCGCCGCCGCCGGCCATCAGGATGGGCTCAATACGTGCTGCCCATGGACTGTCCGTTCGCCGGGCTATCGCAAGCGCCGCATTTTTGGAAAAAACGGTCAGGACAGCCAGCACCGATACAGTGATGGCGGTGCCGAGCGACATGATGAGCGCCGACGCCGCGCCGATCAGGAAGGCGCCCTGGGTCACCGCAAAGAGAAGCACGAGGACGGCGCCGCTGCAGGGCCGGAGCCCTACGGAAAGGATCATGGCGGCCATTTCCCTGAAGCCTTTTGCCTTCTTCAACTCGGCTGGTGTGGGAAGATGCGCGTGCTCATGGGCATGGTCGTGGTGATGGTCATGCGAGTGGCCATGTCCATGTCCCCCGCGTACAGCGCGCCAGATGAGCCATGCGCCGAGGCAGGCGATCAGGACGAAGCTGGCGCGCTCGATATAGGGAACAGCGCCCGCTGTCGTGCGATGCGTCAGGCCGAGGATCAGCGAAAGCAGACCAACCGCTGTTATTGCGGTAACGGCCTGGGCCAGCGCCGAAAGAAAGGCAACCAGAATGCCGCGACGGACTTCTCTTTCATCGGCGAGAATATAGGAGGCGACTACGACCTTCCCATGGCCTGGCCCGGCGGCATGGAAAATGCCGTAGAGGAAGGAGAGCGAGGCAAGCGTCCAGGCGGCTGCTGCCGACCCCTGCAGGTTCACGGCGCGCAGGGCGCCCGCCATCGACCGGTAGTAATCCTGCTGCATCGCCATGATGTAGCGCATGATGCCCGAAAACATGCCGGGCGCTTCCGCGGGCGAGGTTCCGGCAGGCATCGGAAGGGTGTTCTGTGCCCATGCAACGGAGCCGCAGGCACAAATCACCAGCGTCAACAGAAGCGCTGCGCAAGCTCTCCGCTTCATGGTTTTCCCGTCACGATTTTTCCGGTCCGCAGCTGAGCGTGGCCGTCGAAGCGAAGTTGGCGCCGAGCTGGCTGTCAGGGTTGGTGAAGGCGATCTCGGGGAGCGAAGTCCAGACCTGCTCGACTTCCGGCACCGCGATTGCGACCGAACAGCCTTGATGTTGTCCACCCGCCAGCGAAACGGGATCGTCGGATACGTAGTCGATGGTGATGTAGTAGCTCGGGTCGAAGATCCGTACGTTGACCGTGGCGCCGTCCAATGCCGCCTGCGGCACCTTGAGAGGCAGGGTGAAGGTGAGCGAAAGACGTCCCGCTTCCTCGTCCCAAGTGGACAGGCCGTCAAGCGCCTCGCCGGTCTCGACGGGCGCGCCTCCAGCCTTCACTTCCGCAAAATAGTTCCATTCCGCGAGATTCTTGAGGTTCTCTTCCGCCAGCGCGGCCAGATATTTTTCATCGTAGGTGCCGTTCGTCTTCGGCGCACCATCGACCGCGTAGGCAGAGTAGAATTCGTCGAAAATCCAGGTGACACGAAGTGCATCGAGCCGCCCTTCATCGTCGAAACGAAACGCCGTCTTCATGTCGATGAAGACATGCGGATGCGCCATCGAGGGTTGAGCGGACAAGGCAACGACGCCCATCACCGCAACAGAGACCAGAAACTGCTTCCACCAACTCTGCATCGCGCTTCCCGAAATGACACCCATGTGAGGACTGGCCGGAGCAAAAACCCCGGCCGACCCAGAATCAATAACCTTCCAGCGCGGCGTACCGTTCGCGGTGGAAATTGGCGTCACCGAAACTTGCGGCAGCGACGCGGGCACGTTTCATGTAGAGGCCGACATCGAACTGGTCCGTCATGCCCATGCCGCCATGCATCTGCAAACCCTCATTCGTCATCAGCGTCGCAATTTCGGAGAGGCGCGCCTTGGCGATGCTCGCGATTTGCGGGACGTCGTTGCGCCGGTCCTCGATGGCGGACAAGGCGTCGAGCACGACCGAGCGGCAGAGTTCGATTTCAGCGAAGAGCACCGACATGCGGTGCTGCAACGCCTGGAACGAGCCGATCACCTTGCCGAACTGCTTTCGCTCCTTGAGATAGGCGAGGGTGGTGTCGAAAGTCTGCTGGACGATGCCGAGCATTTCGGCCGAAAGGCCGATGCGCGCGATATCGAGCACCTGCTCCAACACATCATTGCCGCCGTCGACGGAGCCGAGAACGGCGGAGCTTGGCACGGCAACATTCCCGAATTCGATATTGGCGGCGTTGCGGCTGTCCACCATCAGGGTGCGCGTGACCTTCACACCTTCCGATTTCGGATCGACGAGAAAGAGCGTGATGCCGGAGCGGTCGGTTTCTTCACCTGCCGTTCGTGCCACGACGATGAGATGGTCGGCGACATGTCCGTCGAGGACGAATGTCTTCGAGCCCGTGATGCGGTAGGAATTGCCGTCCGCCACTGCCTTCGTCGCGATGCGTGCCGGATTGTGGTGCGGTCCCTCCTCGATCGCAAGCGCCATGATACGGTCGCCGGCCGCAATCGCCGAGAGAATGTCCTGGCGTTGCGTGGCATTGCCCGCAAGCTGCACCGCCGAGCCGCAGAGAAGTACCGTCGAGACGAGCGGGCTTGCTGCCAGCGTCCGCCCAGCTTGTTCGAGAACGAGACCGAGGCCGACCGGACCGAAATCCGTGCCGCCGTATTTTTCGGAAATCATGATCCCGGCAAAGCCGAGATCTGCCATCTCCTTCCAGGCTTCCCGGTCGAAGCCCGCTGCATCCTTTGTGTCGCGCAGTTTGCGCAGATTGGCGATAGGCAGGCGCTCCTGAAAAAATTGCGTTGCCGTGTCGCGGAGAAGTTGCTGCTCCTCGGTAAGTACAAGTGCCATTTCGTCCCGGGATTCTTGTTGTTTCAACATGTGACTGCCCCGCGCCTTGTCTTGCGCGGGGCTTGTTTCAATCCGCGCCGGTCTAGTCGGGCAGGCCGAGGACGCGTTTCGAGACGACATTGAGCTGAACCTCGCTCGTGCCGCCTTCGATCGAATTGCCCTTGGAACGCAACCAGGAACGGGTCACGTTGATCTCGCCATCGTC
>JACIYQ010000170.1 GCA_014359855.1 Parvibaculum sp. | reverse complement strand
TCCACTACATCAAGTTCCCGGACGAAGACACGATGCGCGCCATCATCGACGTCCACTTCCCGGGCCTGAAGGGCAAGCTCGTGCAGGAAGCGCTCTCGATCTTCTACGAGATCCGCGAAGTGCCGGGCCTGAAGAAGAAGCCGTCCACGTCGGAGCTTCTCGACTGGCTGAAGCTCCTCCTCTCGGAAGACATCTCGCCGGAAACGCTCCGCGAGAAAGACCCGACCAAGCTCATCCCGCCGCTCCACGGCGCACTCCTGAAGAACGAGCAGGACGTCCACCTCTTCGAACGCCTCGCCTTCCTCGCCCGCCGCGAGAGGAACTAGTCTCTCTCCTTCGTCATTGCGAGCGGAGCGAAGCGATCCAGAAGCCACGAAGCGGCGTCAGCAAAGACTCTTCAAAACACCAAAGCCCGCGCCTCACAGCGCGGGCTTTTTCATATCTCCGTAGTCCTGCAAACTCAAAAAATCATCCGTAGAAGGATGGTGTCAATGTAGAAATCAAAAATAAGGTGTCATCCCGGGGCTTGTCCCCGGGACCCATTGGTTCCCTCGGCAGAAATAAAAGGACAATGTATCGGCGCCGCAACCGGATACCAATACCCCCGGCAAGCATCGGCGTGGATTGGTTCCCGGGCACAAGGCCCGGGATGACACTGAAAATTGGCAAGGGAGCGGACTTTTCTTTCTTCCTGCCTCCTCGTCATTGCGAGCGAAGCGAAGCAATCCAGAAGCCGCGAAGCGGCGTCAGGAAAAGACTCTTCAAGACATCGAAGCCCGGCCTCTCGGGCGCAAGCTTTTCGTTTCCCCCCTCTCCGTCCTCCGGATGACGCCAGGCTTTCGCAGAGCGAACTCGAAAACCTCTGCGTCTCTGCGCCTCTGCCTGAGTCCCTTCGCGTCTTCGCGAGCCGCAAAACCGGACATAAGCTCATCCCTCTCCCCTGCACGAATTTTCCGTGACATCCTGCCGCACACTCTCTCCGTAAGGATGGTGTAAGCGGAGCAGGCTTTTTTCATGCGCAATCCCGAACCGGCATGTCCCGCACAGGAGTTGCGTATGCGTATCGATAGAAAATCCCTTTCCGCGGCCATCGCCGCCTCCGCCCTCTTCCTTTCCGCCGCAAGCCTCGCGAATGCAGCCGTTCCCGAAAGCGGCAAACTCGATTTCACCGTACTGCGCGGCGGTAGCGAAATCGGCACGCACCGCCTCGAATTTTCTCGCCAGGGCGACGAGCTGAAAGTCGACATCGGCACCGACATCGCCGTGAAGATGCTTGGCATCGCCGTCTACCGCTTCGAACATGAAGGCCACGAAACCTGGCGCGACGGCCAGCTCGTCTCGCTCGAGTCGAAGACGAATGATGACGGCACGCCGCATCGCCTCGCCGTGAACGCGGCGGACGGCAAGCTGATCGTGAACGGCGATGCCCGTCAGGGCGACGAAAATCCCGCCGTCATTCCCGCTAGCCTCTGGAACGAAGACCTCGTCAGGCAGAACGCCCTCCTCAACACGCTGGACGGCTCCAGCATGGACGTGACGGTGCGCGAAGTCGGCCCCGAGACGGTCGAGGTAAACGGCGAACCCGTCGCCGCCACGCACTACTCCGTCACCGGCAAGCTCGAGCGCGAGCTCTGGTACGACGCCGCGGGTGTCCTCGTGCAGGTGAAGTTCGCCGGCTCCGACGGCTCCGAGATCAGCTACGTCCTCAAGTAAGCGGGATTTGCCCCCGTTCTTTGTTCGCGTAACCGCGCCCGCCCCCTCTCCGCCGGCGCAGACCACCCGAGGGCAGACGTGCAGGTGATGCTTGTCGATTCCACTGCGACGGTGCGGCCGGCCGTCGAAGGTTTCATCAGGGCGGGTTACGCCCGGACATACGAAGCGAGGATCGGAAGTTTTCCGGCGATGCTTTTCGCCGTCGCAGGAGCGGACGGCGCCCCGCTCGCGGCCGCCGGGCTTCGCCTTCGCGAGGACGGTTTCTTTTCGGAGGCCTATCTCGATGCACCGCTCGAAACGGTGGCGCTCGCCGCACTCGGCAGGCCCTTTGCCCGCGACGAGTTTCTCGAAGTGACGACGCTGGTCAGCGCATCGCCCTTCGCGCTCTTCCCGCTCATGAGCGCCATGTTGCGTCACGGGCGGGAGCAAGGGCTCGGTTGCGGCGTCTTCACGGCAACGGCGCCGCTTCGCAGGCTTTTCACGCGGCTCGGCATTCCCTTCGTGCCGGTCCTCGCCGCCGCGCCGGAACGCATCGGCAGTCCCGAAAGCTGGGGCACCTACTACGAACAGGATCCCTGGGTCTGCCTCATGCCGAACCCGGCAGCACCCGCGACCTGTCTTCTTCCGCGCGCGCGGATACCGCGCCCGTCGAACCTGGAGACCGCATTGAATGGCTGAGGTGATCGCCGCACTGAAACACGGCGCGAATAACTGGCCGGACCGCATTGCCTTCCGCGACGATGAAGGCGAGTTGAGCTATGCGGGTCTTGCCCGCCGCGTCGCGGGTGCGATGGAAATTCTGGCTCGCGACAACGCGCCTATCGGCCTCTTGGCCGAAAACGGCATTGACTGGGTCGTCGCCGATCTTGCGGCAACCGCTTCCGGCAGGCGCTTCGTCCCTCTGCCGCCCTTCTTCTCGGACGATCAGCTGTCCCATGTCGTTCGGGACGCCGGCATCGGCCTGATCCTCGCAAGCCCCTCCATGAAAGACCGTGCCGCCCGCTTCGGCTACGTTCAGCCGGTGCCGAAAGCCGAGAGCGGCGTGCAAAGCCTCGATGCCGCTATCTCCGGCGAACGCGTGATCTACACCTCCGGCTCCACCGGCCAGCCCAAGGGCGTGCGCCTCGGCGAAGCGCAGCTCGATCATGTCTCGCGCGGCCTCGCGAAGGCGATCTCCGCCACGGAGAGCGACAGCTATCTCTCTGTCCTCCCCTTCCCGCTTCTCCTCGAGGAACTCTGCGGCATCCACGTGCCCCTCATGGTCGGCGGCACCTCGACCATCCGCAAGGACGTCGCCGCGCAATGTGCGGGCGGCAATCTCGATGCGATCCGCCTCGCCTTCGACGAGGTGCGGCCTTCCGTCAGCGTTCTGGTGCCCGAGCTTCTGCGCGCATGGGTCGGCGCACTCATCCTTTCCGGCGCGCGGGCGCCTGCCTCGCTTCGCGTCGTCGCGGTCGGCGGCGCCCCGGTGCCGCCGCAGGTTCTGAACGCCGCGACGGATCTCGGCATCCCCTGCCTCGAAGGCTACGGCCTCTCCGAATGCGGCTCCGTCGTCGCCGTCAACCATCCGGGCAGCGCATCGCCCGGCACGGTCGGAAAACCGCTCGACGGCCTCACCGTCACCATCTCCGGCGGCGAGATCGTGGTCGAAGGCCCGAGCGTCATGACGGGTTACGTCGGCCAGCCGGACCACGAAGGCCCTTGGCGCACCGGCGATCTCGGCTATTTCGACGATGCCGGCAACCTCGTCATCGAGGGCCGCAAGGACGCGATGATCGTCACCGGCTTCGGACGCAACGTGCAGCCGGAATGGATCGAAGCGCAGCTTCAGGGCGATCCGCGCATCCTGCGCGCGACGCTTGGCGGCCATGGCAGGTCCTATCCGGCGGTGCTGATTGTGCCGGGCGCCTTCGCTGGAGACTTCTTCACCGCCGCCCGCCCCGGCGAAGTGTTGAGCGCGCTCCAGCAGATCTGCGCCGGGCTCCCGGACTACGCCCTGCCCCGCAATTACATCGCAATGACCGGAGACGAAATGCAGTCGCTCGGTCTCACAAGTCCCAATGGCCGCGTGCGGCGCAAGGCGGTCGAAGCCTGGCTGCGCACGGCGGACGCGCAATCGCGCAGCAAAACGGCGCCCGTGCCGGAGGAGGTTTCCTTATGAGTTTCTACGACCGTTTGATCGCGGAGACACAGGCCGCCCGCGACGCGTTTTTCTCCATCCCTATCGTGCTCGAAGCCGCGCAGAACGGCGTCGACCGCGATCTCTACATCGCCTATCTGACCGAAGCCTATCACCACGTCCGGCACACCTGCCCCTTGCTCGCGCATACGCTCGCGCATTGCCCGAAGGAAGACACGGCCTACCGCAAGGCGCTTCTCGAATATCTCGATGAGGAACAGGGCCACGAGGAATGGATTCTCGACGACATCGCCCATATCGGCGGCGATGCCGAAGCGGTGAGGCGCGGCGACGGTGACTGGCCGGTTCGCGCCAT
>JACIYQ010000017.1 GCA_014359855.1 Parvibaculum sp. | reverse complement strand
AACTACGCGGCCATTCCGGGCGCGATTGCGCTCATCTTCTCTTCCGCATTCAATCCCGTTGCGGCGGAAGGCGGCTTCCTCGGCGCGACGGTCATGCTTGCGATCCGCTGGGGCTTCGCGCGCGGCATCTTCTCGAACGAGGCAGGCCTCGGCAGCGCCGCCATCGCGCATGCGGCGGCAAAGACCGACGATCCGATCCAGCAGGGCCTTGTCGGCATGCTCGGTACCTTCATCGACACGATCATCGTCTGCACGGTGACCGGCCTCGTCATCGTCACCTCGGGCGTCTGGACGAGCGGCGCAAACGGCGCCGTCATGACGAGCGCAGCCTTCGAGAGCGGCATCCCCTATGGCGGCGTGATCGTCGCCGTGTCGCTCGCGCTCTTCGCCTTCACGACGCTGCTCGGCTGGAGCTATTACGGCGAACGGGCGGTCGAGTTCCTGTTCGGCATCAAGGCGATCGTGCCCTATCGCATCGTCTGGGTGCTGGCGGTGCCGGTCGGCGCCATCACCAGCCTCGACTTCATCTGGCTGCTTGCGGATGCGCTGAACGCGATGATGGCGATCCCGAACCTGATCGCGCTTCTCATCCTCTCGCCCGCGATCTTCGCGATGACGCGGAACTACTGGGCGAAGAGCTAGACGGCTCTTTTAAAAAGGCCGGCGGGACTTCATGGCGGCGGCCAGTGTGCCGTCGTCCAGATAATCGAGTTCGCCGCCCACCGGCACGCCATGCGCGAGCCGCGTGACGGCGATGCCGAGGCCGGAGATGCGGTCGGTGATGTAATGCGCCGTGGTCTGGCCGTCGACCGTCGCGTTCATCGCGAGCACGATCTCGTTCACCTCGCCGCCCGAAAGCCGCTCGACAAGCTTGCCGATATTGAGGTCGTCGGGGCCGACGCCGTCGAGCGCGGAGAGCACGCCGCCCAGCACATGATAGCGGCCCTTGTGGGCGCCGGCGCGTTCGAGCGCCCAGAGGTCGCCCACTTCCTCGACGATGCAGAGCACATGCGGGTCGCGGGTCGTGTCGGTGCAGATGGCACAGGGGTCCTGCGTATCGACATTGCCGCAGGTCGAACAGATGCGCGCCTTCGCCGCCGCGTCCGCCATCGCTTGCGCGAGCGGCATCAGCAGCGTCTCCTTCTTCTTGATGAGCTGAAGCACGGCGCGGCGCGCGGAGCGGGGGCCGAGGCCCGGCAGCTTCGCGAGGAGCCCGATCAGGCGCTCGATCTCGGGTCCGGTGACGGCCATGTCCTCAGAGCCCGAGGCCGGGCGGGAGCGCCAGGCCGCCGGTGACGGATTTCATCTTTTCGGCGGCGAGCTCTTCCGCCTTCGCCTTGGCGTCGGCGGAAGCGGCGACGATCAGGTCTTCGAGCACTTCGCGCTCGTCTTCCTTCATGAGGGAGGGATCGATCGAGACCTTCTTCACCTCGCCCTTGCCCGACATGACGACGGCAACGAGGCCGCCACCGGCGCGGCCTTCAACCTCGGCCGTCTCGAGTTCGGCCTGCAGGCTCTGCATGCGGGACTGAAGCTGCTGCGCCTGCTTCATGATGTCGAACATATTCTTCACTAATCGAACTCCCTGCTGTCGTAGTCGGCGGCCATCGCGTCGAGGTCGATACCGGGATCGTCCGCGTCGGCGGGCATGACCTCTTCGCCCGCGGGCAGGGCAAGATCGGGCGAGCGCACATCGACGATCTCGGCGCCGGGGAAAACGGCGAGCGCCGCCTTCACCAGCGGATCGGCGCGGGCTTCTTCCCTTACCGCTTCCTCGCGCGTCTGCGCCTGTTCGCGCAGCGTCGGCGCGGGCACGCCCGTGGCGCGGGCGATGGAAACGAACCAGCGCGCACCCGTCGCCTTCGACAAGGCGTCGGAGAGTTCGCTCGCCACCGTATTCGGCGTGCCCTCGAGCGGACTGATCTCGATGCGGCCCGTCTCGAAGCTCACGACGCGCACGCCCGCTTCAAGAACCCCCTTGAGCTTGACCTCGCGGCGTTCGGCAAGAAGTTTCAGCACATCCTCGATGCTGTTGAGCATGAGGGCGGGCGTGGCCTGCACGGGCGAGGGACGCGGCTCGGTGCGCAGCGACGAGACGGACCGCAATTGCGCGCGCGGCCCGTTGGATGACGGCGCGGAAGCCCGCGATGGCAAAGGCGCCGGACCGCCGCCAACCTTCATCTGTTCGACCAGTTCCTCCGGGCTCGGCCCATCCGCGACATAGGCGAGGCGCACCAAGACCATCTCGGCGGCGGCGATCGGCCGGGCCGCACCCTGTACTTCGGCGAGGCCCTTCAGGAGCATGGTCCAGGTGCGCGAGAGCACGCGGATCGGCAGGTTTTTCGCCATCTCGCTGCCGCGCTGGCGCTCCGTCTCCGACATGGCGACATCCTCGCTCGCGCCCTCGACGAGCTTCAGGCGCGTCAGCCAATGCGTGAGGTCGGCAAGATCGGAAAGCACGACGGCGGGATCGGCGCCGGCATCGTATTGCGCGCGAAGTTCCGTCAGCGCCGCCGCGATATCGCCCTTCATCAGGAGATCGAAGAGATCGAAGATGCGGGCGCGGTCGGCAAGACCCAGCATGTCGCGCACATCCGCCTCGCGGACGGCGCCTTCGGCATGGGCGATGGCGCGGTCGAGCAGCGACAGGCCGTCGCGTGCCGAGCCGTCCGCCGCGCGGGCGATGAGCCGCAGCGCGTTATCCTCCGCCTCGACGTTTTCCTTTCCGGCGACGCTGCCGAGCAGGCCCGAAAGTTCTTCGACCGACAGGCGGCGCAAATCGAAACGCTGGCAACGCGACAGCACGGTCACCGGGACTTTACGGATTTCCGTCGTCGCGAAGATGAACTTCACATGCGCCGGCGGCTCTTCCAGCGTCTTCAGCAGGCCGTTGAAGGCCTGCTTGGAAAGCATGTGCACTTCGTCGATGATGTAGACCTTGTAGCGCGCCGAAACCGGCAGGTAGCGCACGCTGTCGATGATCTCGCGAATATCGTCGATGCCGGTGCGCGAGGCGGCGTCCATTTCCATCACGTCGACGTGACGCGATTCCATGATCGCCTCGCAATGCACGCCAAGCCCGTCCATATGGATCGTCGGCCCGCCGGCACCGGGTTTCTCATAGTTGAGAGCACGGGCGAGAATGCGCGCGGTCGTCGTCTTGCCGACGCCGCGCACGCCGGTCAGCATGAAGGCATGGGCGATGCGGTTCGTCTCGAAGGCGTTCTTGAGGGTGCGGACCATCGCCTCCTGCCCCACCAGGTCCTCGAACACGCGGGGGCGGTATTTGCGGGCGAGCACCTGATAGCCGGCTTCGCGCGCGCGGGCGGGCGCGGGCGCCGGATCGCCGCCGAGGTCGAAGCCCGGCTCCGTCGCCGGGTCCGGCACATGGGGCGCCTCGTCTTCGAGAGCGGGATTTTCCACGCTGCCGGTCATGGAAATCGCGCGCTCCTCTGCGGCTTGAACGGGGGAAACGGGTGGGAGACTGGACAGCGACCCGAGCGAAACTCGTTACGGCTGCTTCCTTCCGGACCTGACCGGGTTGGCGAGGGACTCGTCCGCGCCAGCCTCCCGAGGGGGACTATATCAGGGGAACGGGCCGCG
>JACIYQ010000169.1 GCA_014359855.1 Parvibaculum sp. | reverse complement strand
CGGCGCGGCAAGAATGCGCGCGCGCAGATCCCCGATTTCACGGGCCGCCGCGACGAGATCGGTGAACTGTCGGGCGCGCTGCGCGACATGACGAACGCGCTCTACAACCGCATCGACGCGATCGAGAGCTTCGCCGCCGATGTCGCTCACGAGATCAAGAATCCGCTGACCTCGCTCCGCAGCGCCATCGAGACATTCCGTCTGGCCCGGGACGAGAGCCAGAAGGACCGCCTCATGGCGATCATCCAGGACGATGTGCGCCGCATCGACCGTCTGATTTCCGATATCTCGAATGCGTCCCGCCTCGATGCCGAACTGTCGCGCAGCGAGCTTGAGGACGTGAATGTCGCAACCCTGCTCGAAACGGTCTGCGACCTCTTCAACGAGACAGGCGTCGCGGGCTCGGCCCGCGTGACACTCGACATCGATCCCGGCGCGCCGGGCCGCGAGGGCATGGTTGTGAAGGGCTTCGACAACAGGCTCGGCCAGGTCGTGCGCAACCTGATCGACAACGCGCTCTCCTTCAGCCCCCGCGGCGGTACCGTACGCGTTTCCGCCTCGCGCGAACCGGGCCTTGTCGTCATCCGCGTCGAGGACGAAGGCCCGGGCATCGCGACCGGCAATTTCGAGCGCATCTTCGACCGCTTCCATACCGACCGGCCCGACAGTTTCGGCGAGCATTCGGGTCTTGGCCTTGCGATCTCCCGCCAGATCATCGCCGCGCATGGCGGCACGATCCGCGCGAGCAACCGCATGAAGGATGGAGAGGTTCTGGGCGCTTGCTTCACCGTCGAACTTCCCGAGGCGGAGTAGCGCGAGATGCCGGACGGGAAACCTCTCTACATGCACGGCACCTGCATCGCCTGCGGCACGCGCGCGGTCTTGCTGCGCGGCCCCTCGGGTGCGGGCAAGTCCGATCTCGCCTTCCGCCTCATCCGCGAGGATGCGAGCGGCGAAACGCGCCTCGTCGCCGACGATCAGGTGGCGCTCCATCTGGAGGCGGAGGCCGTTATCGCCCGCGCGCCGGCCCTCCTTGCGGGCCTGCTGGAACTCCGCGGCCTCGGCCTCGTCGCCATGCCCGGCGCGGCGCAGGCGCCGCTCGTCCTGATTGCCGATCTCGTGCCCCGCGAGGAGGTGCCGCGTCTCCCCGAGCCGCGCTTCGAGGAAATTTTGGGCCGGCGCTTGCCGCTCCTCGCTCTCCACGCCTTCGATGGCACCGCCCCGGCGAAGCTCCGCCTCGCCCTTGAAACGCTGCCCGATAGCGGTTTTCCGGGACCGGACGGCCGCCTTGGCGGCGGTTAGTCCTTCCCGATCGCCCCGTCCTTGAACAGCCGCTCGCGCAACTCCTTGTCGAACGTCTTGTTGTTGCGCCTCATCCATTCGAGCACCATCACCGCGTGCTCGATTTCTTCGTCGCGATTGTGCCCGAGGATCTTCCTGAGTTCCGGATCGGTGCAGGCTTCCGCGCGCTGGTTGTACCAGTCGACGGCTTCCAGCTCCTCCATCAGCGACACGATGGCGCGATGCAGGTTGAGCGCTTCGGGCGACAGATTGGCTTCGTGCAGGCCTTCGCTGGACATGGGGACTCCTTCAGTGTTCTTGGCCGGCGTTCATTCAACGACCAGTTGGAACTGACGCCTCGTCAGACGTGGATAGGGCGGGAAATCCGCAAGCTGCTCCCCGCCCGCCTGTTTTAGCATGGAAATGATGGCCTCGCGCTCGCCGCCGCGCAACGAGGCAAGAAAATCGAGCGGCCTTTGCAGCATCCAGAGGTCGAAGGTGAAGATCGCGCGCTTGTCGCGGGCCCCTTCGAGTTCGAACTCATGCATGCCGAGCGCGCGCGGCAGCGGCTGCTTGCCCGCGATAAGCTCGGGATGCGCCTCCACGTGGGCCTTCAGCGCCGCCGCCGTTTTCAGAAGCACCGGCAGATATTCCCGCATGATCCGTGCAAGGACGGGCTTGAGCGTCTCCGGCACCTCGTCATGCCCGGGAAATTCGCCGCCCTTCGGATGCGGCGGCTTTGTCATGCGCTGCACCCATTCGGCGACCTTCGGCGCAAGCCTCTTCATGATCTCGCCGGAAGCCGGGTCGCGGTATTGATGCGCATAGAGCGGCCCGTAGAGCCCGAAATCGGCGATGGAAGGCCTCGTGCCGAAGAGGAAGTCGTGGGCCGCGAAATGCGCGTCGAGTTCGGCAAGAAGCCCCTCATAGGATATCTCGATGGCCGGTCCCGTCACCGGCGTCACGCCCAGCGCCGGCAGCGCGCCCGCGAAGGGCTTCGCCGTTTCCTCGCCCACGGCGCGCTGTCCCGCCTCGTCGAGGTCGGGGCGCGACAGCCGTCCGAATTCGGAGATCGCGAAGTCCCGGTTCTTCGTCCAGCGGTAATGCATGGCCGGTATCTTCAGCCATTCATCCGCCCACGTCTCGATGAGGAGCGCCGCGAATTTCTGCTTCGCGCCTTCGGGATAAATCGATGGTTCGGGAAACCGCGCCTCGAAATGGTCGATGATCTCGCTCGAGTCCTGCCAGGTCTCGTCTTCCGGCGTCACGACGACGGGGATCACCGGCCAGCCGACGCGGGCGAGGATCACATTGCGATAGATCTCGCGCGTCGGCGTGATTTCCGAAAAGGGAATCCGCTTGTAGCGCATATAGGCGCGCACCTTGCCCGAGAAGTAGCTCACTTCCGCGCCGTAGAACTCGTATCCCTTTGTCATGATTTTTCTTTCGTTCCCCGAAGTCGAAACCACCCCCTCTTGCCGGGAGGTCGGTTCGCGCTGCGCAAACCGGGTGGGGCGCTTTCAGCCCGCCGAATTTCTATCCATTGGCACTAATAGTGTCAATTTACCTGCGCTGCGCTGCTCTCACCGGCCGAGAACCTCTTTCGCTTCCGCGCCCGTCAGCACGTCGAGATAGAGCGCCTGCCGGCACTGGTCGAGGCAGGCGATGATCTGGCCGGGTCTCTCCCCCTTCACATAGAAGAAGAGATTGTAGCGTATGCCGCCCACATTGCTCACGGCGTCGAGTTGCCACACCGCGTCGTAGGGCGGCGCCTTGCCTCCGCCCGCCGCCGCTTCGATGAGGGCCACCGCCCTGGCCCGTCCGTCGCCCTCCAGCTTGCCCCCCTCCAGCGCGTCGAAGCGGATGTCGTAGCGCGCGTCGAAAGCGCCGATGGATGGCGGAGGAACGGCGCCCGGCGGCATGGCGAGAATGGAAACGGGATCGGCCGAGCCATGCGCGACCCACGCTTCGCCGAGCACCGGCACCAGCGCCTGCCCTTGCGGCGCGCAGACGCGCACCAGCCATCTGTCGAAAGGGGTGGGCACGGGCTTTGCCTTGCCTTGGGGCGCGCGCTCGCAAAGAAAGTCCTCCGCGTCTTCAACCCGGAGCACCTCCGGCGCGCGCGTTTCGGCAGGTGCCGCCCCCGTATCGGGTGGCGCGTCCGGCACCGTCAGCGGGGCCATCTCCATGTCGATGCTGCGCTCGTCATGGGTGCCGCGGGGCGGATCGCCCGGCTCCCACACTTGTCCCGAGGCGGGCAGGACGAAAGCGGTGGCGAGTGCGGCGGCGATGAGTGCGAGGCGTCTCGGGCTTCGGCGGAACATGAGGGGAAATCGCTTCTTTGTCTTCGCCCGGCGGCGGAATGTCATGGTTAAAACGCACGGTACCGGCCTTTGTGTCGAGCCGGAAGCGCCGACGCACATAGTCCTCGGCAAATCGGAACATAACCCTCGTTGAGTGAGCGTGACCATCGGCACAAGCTTGCCTGTATCGTGACCGGGCGCAGCCTTCTTGCCCTGTCTGCCGTTTCCGCATTGCCGGCGTTCCGGGCGGCAAAGCGTTTCCAGGCGAAGTGGCCTTCCGGTTCGCCGTCCGGAACACGGGCCTTTTCTTTTGGCGGCGATTCTTTTGGGGCAAGACAAACAAAACATGTCACCCCCGGGCCCTCCTTGGGAATTAAGGAAGCCGGGGGTCCATGAGCCGCTTGCTCCGCATCTGACAAAGCGAAGCAAGATCGCCATCCCGGTGATCTAAACCCTCTTCATCACACAGACAAAACTCTCCACCGGCACCCGCTTCTCCGTCCGGAGCACGTCGCGGTCGAGCGACACGATCTCGAACCCGAAACGCGCCGCCACGTCCCTCAGATATGTCTCCGTATGACGGAAGCGCCGCGCCGGACCGATCTCGAAGCCGCGTGCGGCGGCCTCTTCCGAGGTGCCGTCCGTCTTCTCGGTGGACAGCACGAACCAGCCGCCATGCGGCATCTTCGCGGCGAGCGCCGTAAACAAGGGCATGAGATCGCCGAGATAGATCACCGTGTCGCAGGCGATGGCGAGCGAGAAGGGGCCTGCCTCCGCCTCGAGCGCCGCAACGAGTTCCCCCGCCACGAGGCGCGTATAGAAGCCGCTCGCTTCGGCCGCCGCACACATGCGGGGGCTGAGGTCGACGCCGAGCATCGTCCCGCAAGCGCCGCGAAACGCCGCGCCCGAAAGTCCCGTACCGCAGCCGAGGTCGACGGCGTCATGCGGGGCGGTGTCGAAGACGCCCGCCTTCTCCGCCGCCGCGCGCAGGAGCTCGGGCCCGCGGTAGGAAAGCGTCTCCTGCATGTGTCCGTCATAGCGCGGCGCATAGCCGTCGAAGAGCGCCCGCACATAGGCCGCGCTTGCCTTTGTCGGCGCGGGCTGCGCTTCGAGTTCGGCAAGGCGGATGCCCGCGCCGCGCCGGTCGCTTGCATCCTCCGCCTGCGAGGCGCGAAAGTGCCGTGCCGCCCTTGCCGGCTCGTCCAGCGAGGCCCATGCCTCGCCGAGCCGGAAATGCGCTTCCGCTCTTTCGTTTGCCTGGCTCTCGTTCTCACCCGTGGAGAGGCGCAACACGCGTTCGAGATCGGCAATGGCGCGCGCCGTGTCGCCCGCCGCCATGCGCGCCGCTCCGAGCGCCAGCAGCACCTCCGCCGAGCGTCCGTCGAGATAGCTCGCCTCGTTGAGCGCCTCCAGGGCGTCCGCATGCCGCCCTTCGAGCGTCCGGGCGCGCGCGAGCACGGTAAGCGCTCTCGCATTCGCCCGGCCTTCCGCGGCGAGCGGTTCGATGAGGGCTGCCGCCTCGCCGGGCGCGGCAAGGTCGATCAGGCAATGGGCGAGGGCGGCGACGAGGCCCGCGGACCACCATTCGGCATCCCGCGCGGCGGCGGCGTCATGCGCATGGGCAAGCGCGCCTTCGCGGTCGCCCGCCGCGATGAGCCGCTCCATCCGCGAAAGCGGATCCTGGGGGTCGTCCGTCTCGCCCGGCCCGATCTCCTCCGTAAACGGAGGATTAACCGTCAGCGCCGGGGATAAGTCCGCCGGGTCTTCCGTTGAGTCTTCTGAAACTGGGGACATCTTTCTGCCCGCGAAAAGGGCCGGACGGAGTTATTCCCGCCCGGCCCCGATTTATCCCCGGACTGCCTGTTCATCCGTGAACAGAGGGCATCCGGAAAACCTCTCGTATTTCTCTCGTCGTCCTATTGTGACGTTATCGTGACATTTAGATGACAGTCAGGTCATCTTATCCCCGCCTCAGCCCTTCAGCGTGCACCTGCCATTGTTGATGACGACCGCGTCGCGCTCCTTCACGCGCGCCCGGAAAGAGATCAATCCTTTCTCCTTCCAGATGTCGACGGTGACCGTGTCGCCCGGGAAAACCGGCGCCGAGAAGCGCACGTCGAAGCCCGTGATCTGCGTCGGATCGTAGTCGAGCGCGCCTGAAATGATCGCGCGGCAGCAGGTTCCATACGTACACAGACCATGCAGGATCGGCTTCGGAAAGCCCACCGCCTTCGCGAATTCCGGATCGGAGTGAAGCGGATTGCGGTCCCCCGAAAGACGATAGAGCAGTGCCTGGTCGGGCTTCGTCTCCGCGTCCACGCTCATGTCGGGTTGGCGCTCGGGCAGCTTGTGAGGTTCCGGCGCGCCTTCGCGCGGGCCGCCGAAGCCGCCATCGCCGCGCGCGAAAATCGTGGACGTCAGTGTACAGAGCTTGCCGCCGCCCTTCTCGCTGAGGTCCGTCTCGGTCACGATGATCGCGCCCTTACCTTCGCCCTTGTCCCAGGCGCCGACGACGCGGCTGTCGGCGAGAAGTTTCGCGGCGATGGGAAGCGGCTTGTAGAGCTTCAGACGCTGCTCGCCATGCACCACCATCGCATAGTTGATGCCGCTGTCGCCGATGGCGCCGGCACCCCATGCGACGACGGTTGCGAGCGTCGGCACCGTCTTCAGATTCTTTTCATAAACGAAAGGCAGTTCCTTCGCGTCCAGCGGGTCGCGTCCAAAGCCGATACCCAACGCGTAAAGCATCGTTTCGCGGTCGCCATAGCTGAACTCCTGGCCTTCCGCTTTCAGGCTCATCAGCTTGTCGTAATCGATCGCCATACCGGCCTCCCGTGGAATGTAAGTCCGTTTCTTGGGCCATAGGAAAGCGGTTCCGCTGTCGCGGCGCAAGCGATCATTGTGCCGCGGCGCAAAGCGCCTTCAGCGCTCGACGGGCACCTTCCAGAGGCTCGTCGCCGTCATCACGTCTTCGTCGCCCACGCTGAAGCGTCCGGAGACGAAAATGATGGCGCGCGTCGTGCGGTCGATGCGCGTGCGGCACTCGATGAAGTCGCCCGCTCTCGCCTCGCTCAGGAAACTCGCCTGAAGGCTGAGCGTGACGCAACTTCGTTCTCCCGCGCCTCGATGCGCCGCCCCGCCGAGAAACGCGTCGGCGAACGTCATGAGCATGCCCTCATGCACGATGCCGGTTTCGTCGACATGGCGTTCGTCGGCAATGAAGCCGAAGATGCGTTCGCCGTTTTCTTCGCGCTCGCAGAGCGGTCCTACATAGGCTTCGAACGGATCGTGGAGGTCCGAAGGCTTCCAGCCTTGCGGCGGTTCGGCTTTCACGGGCGAGGGGAGCGGGTGTCTCACGCTTTCTCCACTCCGCCGATCGCATAGACGCCGGTCGCCGTCATCAGCATGCGCGTGCCGGCGCGTAGCTCGCCGGAAATGAAGAGCACGGTGCGCGTTGCGCGCGTCACTTCCGCGCGTCCCTCCACCGTGTCGCCTTTCTCGCCCGCGCTCAAAAAATCGCAATTGAGCGAAAGCGGACGAACCGTCGCGCCCGGCGATTTTTCGGTTGCCGTTTCCTTTGCGACCGCGCCAAGCACGATGGCGGCAAGCGTCATCATCATGCCGCCATGCAGTCTGTCGGCGCCATTGAGGTGATGGTCGGCGATCTCGAAGGTGAAGGCGCCCTGATCGTTGCGCAGCACCGGGCCCGCATAGGCGCCGAAGCCGCTCGTGTCGACCTGTCTTGAACTCATTGCAAACATCCGGAGGAAGAAGGAGCTCACGATGGCGCCTTATCTAGACCGTCGGAGGTCCGGATACAAGAAAGCGGCCCGCCGGAGGAGCGGCGGGCCGTCATACCGCGAGGGTGAAGGGCCCGATGCCGCCCCGGTGGGGGATGAGGGAGGACGGCATCGGGCCTTTCGTGCAACGCGGCGGATGCGAGGGGGAGGGATTTTCCGCCGCGAAGAGGAAAGTCTTCGTGGAAATTAAACGCCTGACAGCGCGTAGGGTTTCACGGCGATCCAGCGTTCCGGCACGCCATATTTTTCGAGCGTCGCGGCAACGGTCGCCGCGCGCTG
>JACIYQ010000168.1 GCA_014359855.1 Parvibaculum sp. | reverse complement strand
CTCGACAAGATTTTGCCGATGCAGCGCGACGACTTCCGCCAGCTCTTCGAGATCATGCACGGGCTTCCCGTCACGATCCGCCTGCTCGATCCGCCGCTGCATGAATTCCTGCCGAAGGGCGAAACGGAGATCGCCGAGTTCGCAGCCGATGCAGGCATGGACGCGGAGAAGCTCCGCCGCCGCCTCGCGGAACTGGAAGAGACGAACCCGATGCTCGGCCATCGCGGCTGCCGCCTCGGCATTTCATATCCCGAAATCTACGAGATGCAGGCGCGCGCGATCTTCGAAGGCGCACTTCTCGCCGCGAAGGAGGCGGGCGCCGCCGTCATTCCGGAAATCATGATCCCGCTTGTCGGCATGAAGGCCGAACTCGACTTCCTGAAAGCGCGCATCGTCGCCGTGGCGGCGGAGATCGAGAAGGAGAAGGGCACGAAGCTCGAATACAGCATCGGCACCATGATCGAGCTTCCGCGTGCGGCGCTTCTTGCCCGCGAAATTGCCGAAAGCGCCGAGTTCTTTTCCTTCGGCACCAACGACCTCACCCAGACGACCTACGGCATCAGCCGCGACGACGCCGCCCACTTCATGAACGACTACATGGGCAAGAAGATCCTGACGCAGGACCCCTTCGTTTCACTCGACACCGAAGGCGTGGGCGAGCTTGTGCGCATCGGCGCGGAGCGGGGGCGAGAGACGCGTCCCGATATCAAGCTCGGCATCTGCGGCGAGCATGGCGGCGATCCGGCCTCGATCGCCTTTTGCGAGGAAGTGGGCCTCACCTATGTCTCCTGCTCGCCCTACCGCGTGCCGATCGCCCGTCTCGCAGCCGCACAATCCACCCTCGCAGGTGCGAAAGGCTCCGGAACGGCTTGATCGTTCCGCATGATCATCCGTGGACAGATTTTTCCATTTCGGGATTGATGTGTGTACGGAAGGTTAACGATTGAGGCAAAATTGAGTCTTTCGCATTAACGTCTCGAGTCGACGCGGAATGACGCCGGTGTCGCGTTTCAACACACTCACACAGCGTTAATTTGTGCTGCGGTGCGATTTGTCGCACCCGAATAACCGTTGTTTTTCAAGCAGATAACCTCTCCGGTAAACAATGCGACAATTATGACGTTGTTGCTCCGGAGTCCCGATGTTATCCCCCATCAGCTGATTAACGAGTAGAGATTGCCCGGGTGTCGATGCGGCATCGGGCTCTGGCACGTGCGGTGCTGTAGGACAGTTCACGAAAGGGCCTCAAAAGGGCCGGACAAAAACCCTCGATAGAAGGGAGTGTCCCGGGAACTGCACAACAAAGCAGACGGGTTTAGAGAACGATGCGTAAATTGTTTCAATGGCTCGACCTGGGCCATCTTGCCGCCGGGGTTGCGCAAACCGCAGCCGCTCTCCTGTGCCTGGGCGTCGTCTCGGGGACGGTGATCGACGCCATGATGACGCCCGCGCCGGAAGCAGCTCCCGTCCGTCAATATGCAGGCATGGCCGGCTTTGCGCCCGCGCATGGCCGCGATCTCGCCGGCGCCTTTGCGGGCGTCAGCCCTGCCATGGAAGCGGCCGTGCAGAACGCGAGCATTCTTCTGCCCGCGCCGGGCGTGCCGATGGATGTCGACACGCCGCTCGTGCGCGTGAAGGCCAGCGTGATGGAGCAGGAGCGCCGCTGCCTTGCCGCCGGCATCTATTTCGAGGCGCGGGGCGAGGCGACCGAAGGCCAGCTCGCGGTCGCTCGCGTCATCCTCAATCGCGTGAGCTCGAAGCACTATCCCGACAGCATCTGCGGCGTCGTCTATCAGGGTGCGAGCCGCAAGTCCGGCTGCCAGTTCTCCTTCACCTGCGACAATCGCCTGAGCAAGAAGCCGGGCGAACGCCGGGCCTGGGCGAAGGCGTTGCGCACGGCGGAATATGTGACCATGGGCCGTCTCGACGACACGACGGTCGCCCCGGCCATGTTCTACCATGCCGACTATGTTCAGCCCTATTGGGCGTCCAGCATGGTGCAGGTGGCGAAGATCGGCCGCCACATCTTCTACAAGCCGGCGCGCAGCGAGGGCCGCTCGTAAGCAGCCTTCGCTCCGGCGTCGCCATTTGAAGCGCCTCAGGCTTTCTTCGCCTGTTCTTCCATCATCTTGAGCATGGGCGCGATGGGCCCCGTGGTCGCGATCTGGTCGCGCACCATTTCCGCCGCATTGCCCGTGGCCTTGTCGAGCTCCACGAGCTCCGGCGGCACATACCAGTGCAGCTTGTCCGAGCCATAGGCGTCCTTGTCGGTGACGTCGAGCTTCGCGACGATGCAGTTTTCGCCGCCAAGCTCCTTCTCGAGCTCGGTGAGCCCGGCGCCGTTGACGTCGTAGCCGCCGACGAACCAGCCCCTGGAATGGAAGAGCCGCGCCGTCTCGAGCCCCATGCCCGAGGCCGCGCCTGTGATGAAGATGGATTTCCGCCCGTTTGCCTGTCCCATGGCCGCCTCCCTGTGGTTTTGATTTTCTGGACCGTAGTCCAGTTCTCGGGAGGGGAAAGCGGGAAGAGCGAAGGGGATTGCGTTTGTCTCACTTGAGTATATATTTGGTATCAAGTGAAACAGGAGAGATGATGTGGCCAATCCCACCGAAAGTGTGTCGGAAATTCTCGGACTTGCTCCGAAGGGAAAGCCTTTGGCTCCCATGGAATTCGTCCAGCGGGTTGAAAAGGGCCTGCCTCTGAAGAGTTTGCAGCGTATTACGTTTTGCATTTCTCCGGAGAACCAGAGCTTCTCCTACTTCATTGTCCAGAAAGCGACTCTCAGCAGGCGCAAGACATCCAAGGACAAGAGACTTTCCGTCGGTGAGAGCGAGAAAGTTGCTCGGCTGGCCCGCATCTGGAGCGATGCTGTAAGAGTCTGGCGCAGTGAGGACGACGCGCGAAGATTCCTGAACGAACCACACATGCTGCTCGACGGACGTGTCCCCGCGGAAATGGCAGCAAAGACGGAAGAAGGGGCCCGGCTCGTTGAAGGTATTCTGGGACGGTTGCAGCACGGATCGGCGCTTTGACGGGCCAGAAATTGCAGCAGCCGCGCCTTGCGTTCCGGATCGGCGACCCGGATGGCGAGTATCCGATATTCGATGCCGAAGGTTCGAGATTGTTTCCAGGGCGTTGGAACACGGTCGAGATCCCGCTCATATACGCCACCGGGCACTATTCAACTGCGATGCTGGAAAAACTGGTGCACGGCAACGGCCGCATTCCCCCTAATCAGCATTTCGTCGAGATCGTGCTACCCAATGGTCTGTCTTACGAGGTTGTCACCAAGGACAGTTTACCCGGTTGGCATGAACCGGACTGTGCTGTGAGCAAGACTTTCGGGGAGAAATGGGCTCTCGAGAGCCGCTCTGTCCTTCTGTTTGTCCCCAGCGTCGTCGCGCGCATGGAGCAAAACATCCTGATAAACCCGATGCACGCCGAATTTTCGCAGATCAGTTGCGGATTGCATCAACCAGTCTGGTGGGACAGCCGGCTCTTTGCCTCTTCCTGAACGTCGCGGCTTCGATCGGACCGGTCTCAGGAGGCGGTGAGACTATCGAAGTCGAGACCGATATCGAGGCAGGGCGCGGAATGGGTGATCCAGCCGCAGGAGATGAGGTCGACGCCGCTGGCCGCGATGGCGGGCGCCGTTTCGGCGGTGATGCGGCCTGACGCTTCGGCGATGGCGCGCCCGCCGATCCGGCGCACGGCCTCGGCGAGCATCTCCGGCGTCATGTTGTCGAGCAGCACGGCGTCGACACCGGCCTCTAGCGCCTCGTCGAGCTGGTCGAGCGTGTCGACCTCCACCTCGATCTTCACCATATGGCCGCTTGCGGCTTTGGCGCGCGAAATCGCCGCCGAGATGCCGCCGGAGACGGCGATGTGGTTGTCCTTGATGAGAACGGCGTCGTCGAGGCCGAAGCGGTGGTTCATGCCGCCGCCCGCGCGCACCGCATACTTCTCGAAGACGCGAAGCCCCGGCGTCGTCTTGCGCGTGCAGCAGACATGCGCCTTCGTGCCTTCGATCACGCGCGCGATTTCGCGCGTCGCCGTCGCGATGCCGGACATGTGCCCGAGAAAGTTGAGCGCCACGCGCTCGCCGGTAAGGATGCCGCGCGCGGGCCCCTCGATGGCGGCGATGGTGTCGCCGGGCTCCACGTCCGAACCGTCGCCTTTCACCACGGCCACTCTCAGCGACGGATCGACAAGCCGGAAGGCCATGCGCGCGCAATCGAGGCCGGCAACGCGGCCGGACTGGCGCGCATTGAGAAGCACGCACGCCTTCGCCTCCGCCGGTACGGTCGCCTGGGTAGTGATGTCGCCCGCGCGGCCGAGATCTTCGGCGAGCGCGGCCAGAACCGCGGGCTCGATCATGAGCGAGGGAAGGGGCGTCAGCGTCATGCGCTTACCTGTGCGTCGGCCGCTTGCGAAGCGGGGAGGGTTTCGATGGCGGCATCGGCGATGCGCGTCGCTTCCTTCAGCGTGATGAAGCTGCGGTGCCGCCAGGGCGCGCGTGGCTCGGTGAAATCGCTGCGATAGTGACCGCCTCGGCTTTCCTCGCGCGCATAGGCGGACGCGGCAATGAGCTTTGCCGTCGTCGCGATATTGCCGAAGAGGCTCGCCGGGCCTGCCGCGCGTTCGAGGCGTGCGATCTCGGTGAGCGCGAAGGCGAGCCCCGCGCCATCGCGCTCGACACCGGCATGGGCCGTCATGATCTGCCGGAGCTGGCTTGCGAAAGGCGTGCCGGGCGTGGAGGCAGAGCCGATCAGCGGCGGTGCGATGTCGCGTCCGGCGCGTGCGCCCGGCACCGAACCGTCGATATCGGCGGCGATGCGCGCGCCATAGACGATGGCTTCGAGGAGCGAGTTGCTGGCGAGCCTGTTCGCGCCATGCATGCCAGTGGAGGCGACCTCGCCGCAGGCCCACAGCCCCTCGACGGTGCTGCGGCCCCGCGCGTCCACATGGATGCCGCCCATGTGGTAATGCGCGGCCGGTGCAACGGGGATCGGCTCTCGCGCCGGGTCGATGCCGAGCGAGCGGCAATTCTCGTAGACGGTGGGGAAGGCCTCGGCGAAGCGGTCTCCGAGTGCCGGGCGTGCATCGAGGAAGGCGCCGCGCCC
>JACIYQ010000167.1 GCA_014359855.1 Parvibaculum sp. | reverse complement strand
TCGATCTGCTTCCACCAGTCGGCGAGCGCCGCCTTGTCCGGCCGCCGCGCCTTCGACTTCCAGATGCGCAGCATGTCTTCGAGCACATGGGCGCAATCGCCGATGATGCCGACATCGGCACGGACGTTCTTGTTGATCGACGACGCGTCGATATCGACGTGAATTTTTTTCGAGTGGGGCGAGAACGCCTCGAGGCGGCCCGTCACGCGGTCGTCGAAACGCGCACCGATATTGATGAGCACGTCGCAATCATGCATGGCGTTGTTGGCTTCGTAGGTGCCGTGCATGCCGAGCATGCCGAGCCACTGCTTGTCCGAAGCCGGATAGGCGCCGAGGCCCATCAGCGTCGAGGTGATCGGATAGCCGGTGAGACGGACGAACTCGCGCAGCAACTGGCTCGCGACCGTGCCCGAATTGATGACGCCGCCGCCCGTGTAGAACATGGGCTTCTTCGCGTTCGCGATGAGATCGACCGCTTCCTTGATCTTGTCGATGTCGCCCTTGATGCGGGGCCGGTAGGTGCGGTGCGTGATGTGCGGCGAGACGGCGTATTCGGCCTTCTCGAACTGGACATCCTTCGGAATGTCGATGACGACGGGGCCGGGGCGGCCATGCGTCGCGACATAGAAGGCTTCATGCATGACGCGCGCGAGATCCGGCGCGGACTTCACGAGCCAGTTGTGCTTCGTGCAATGACGCGTGATGCCGACCGTGTCCGCTTCCTGGAAGGCGTCGGAGCCGATGAGATGCGTCGCCACCTGCCCCGTGAGGCAAACGATCGGGATGGAATCCATCAGCGCATCTGTGAGGCCGGTGACGGCATTGGTGGCACCCGGCCCGGAGGTGACGAGAACGACGCCGGGCTTGCCGGTCGAGCGTGCATAGCCCTCGGCGGCATGAACCGCGCCCTGCTCGTGACGGACAAGGATGTGGCGGATCTTGTTCTGCTGGAACAGCGCATCATAGATCGGGAGAACGGCGCCGCCCGGATAGCCGAAGATCGTGTCCACGCCCTGATCGACCAGCGCCTTGATGACGATTTCCGCGCCTGTCAGTTCCTGAGCCGCCATGACCCGTCTCTCCGTTCTATAAAGCGTCATGGCCCGGCTTGTCCGGGCCATCCACGCCTGCCCTTCCCTGCCGCCAAGACGTGGACGGCCCGCCTGAAGCGGGCCATGACGGACTGAAGGGGGGGTCTAAAAGTGCGCGCAACCTAGCCGCGCTTCAGAACCGGGTCAACCCTAAATCGTCAATAAACGAAAAGATTTTATCATGAAGTCTTTCCAAATCTTGCGTAGAAAAGGCGTTCCACGCAATCATCTGCGTCCGGAACCAGGTTTCCTGCCGCTTCGCATAGGCGCGGGTCTCCTTCTTTCCGGCCTCCGCCGCCTCTTCGAGCGAAATGGCGCCCAAAAGATGAGCGATCAGGGGACGGAGCCCCAATGCCTTCATGGCGGGGAGCGCAGGGTCGAGGTCAAACGCGGCCATTGCCTCCGCCTCCGCGAGCGCGCCCTCGGTAAGCATGAGGTCGAAACGGCGGCCGATCCGCTCCCGGAGCCACTCCCGCCCGGGCGCGAGCACGATCCTGGCGAAGCGTCCGGTGACGAGAGGCTCCGGGGGCTCCTGCTGCCAGGCGCTGAGCGGGCGGCCCGTGGCCCGGAGAACCTCGACGCCGCGCGCGATCCGCTGCCTGTCGGAGGGACGGATTCCCGCCGCCAGCGCGGGATCGGCCTCGGCGAGAAGCGCATGGGCATGAGGCCCCGCCGCCGCGACCTCCGCCCGGACTTCCTCTCTGATATGTGCCGGAATCTGGGGAACCGGCGCGAGCCCTTCGACAAGCGCCCGGAAATAGAGACCCGTGCCGCCAACGACGATGGGCAGCTTTCCGCGCGCGGCGATGTCGCGCATCGCCGCCGCCGCAAGCACCGCCCAGCAGCCTGCCGAGAGCGGCGCAGCCGCGTCCCTGATGCCGTAGAGGTGATGGGGCACGCGCGCTTCTTCCGCTTCGGACGGCCGCGCGGTCAGCACCCGCATCTCGCTATAAACCTGCATCGAGTCGGCGTTGACGATCTCGCCGCCAAACCTTTCGGCAAGGCCGACCGCCAGCGCCGACTTGCCGCTGGCGGTCGGCCCTGCAATAAGGACGGCACGTTCGATAGGGATGGGATTGTTCAAAACACTCTCATTGTGTCATGCCGGGCGAAGGCGTGGCATCCACGTCTTCCCTCTAGGCCATGTTAAAGACGTGGGTGGCCCGAATAAATCGGGCCATGACGAGTCTTGAGGTAGCCGCGATGAAATACGTCCTGACCCTGATAGGCAACAAAGAGACGCCACTTTCAAGTGCGCATGTGGACGCGGCCTGTAGCGCCCTTCCCTCGCCCGGCACGGCCGACTGGCTGGCGGAGCACTTCGCCTGCGATATTCCCTTCGACGGCGAACCGGCCGCGGCGGAGGCGGCGGCGCGCGGCGCGCTCAAGGGCGTGAAAATCGACCTGTCGGCGCAAGCCGTGGAAGGCCGCCGCAAGCGACTGCTGATCGCCGACATGGATTCGACGATCATCGAGCAGGAATGCATCGACGAGCTCGCCGCCGAATGCGGCATCAAACCGCAAATCTCCGAAATCACCGAACGCGCCATGCGCGGCGAAATCGAGTTCGAGCCGGCGCTGCGCGAGCGGGTCGGCCTGCTGAAGGGGCTCCCCCTCGAAGCGCTCGAAAAGGTCTATCGCGAACGCATCACGCTGACGCCCGGCGCGCGCGCGCTCGTTACGACCATGCGCAATGACGGCCATGCCTGCGCGCTCGTCTCGGGCGGGTTTACCTTTTTCACCGAGCGCGTGGCGCATGCTGTCGGTTTCAACACCAATCAGGCGAACCGGCTCATCTTCGTGGGCGGCAAGCTCACCGGCGGCATCGCCGAACCGATTCTCGGGCGCGAGGCGAAGCTCGAAGCGCTGGTCCGCCTGCGCGATGAACTGGGATTGAAGCCGGAGGAAACGCTTGCCGTCGGTGACGGCGCGAACGATCTCGCCATGATCGGGGAAGCCGGTCTCGGCGTCGCCTTCCACGCAAAACCGGTGGTCGCGGAAGCGGCGCATGCCCGCATCGACCATGGCGACCTGACGGCACTTCTCTATCTGCAGGGATACAGGCAGGACGAGATCGGGGCCTGAGGCGACGGCCGAACACAGGTTTAAAACAGCCGTCATGACCCGGCTTGTCCGGGTCATCCACGTCTTTCTTTTCTTCCATTCCAGGACGCAAAGACGTGGATGGCCCGCATAAAGCGGGCCATGACGATGAAATTTGAGTTCAGGGCCTACAAATACTCTTTCATCGAATGAAATTGTCCTTAACCGGACAACACCGACTTTATGCCGGGAACTACTCTCCGCCCAATCTCAGCGCCACGAAGCGAATATCGCCAGCCGACGAAATGCGCAGGAGGACGGATCTCCTGCCGCCCTTCTCTTCCGACAGGACGATGCGCTCGACATCTGCCGGCGTCGAGACAGGACGTTGCGCCACTTCGACGATCACGTCGCCGGAGCGTATGCCCTTTTCGACCGCCGCACCGAGCGGATCGACATCGGTGACGAGCACGCCTTCCGTTTCCGCCGGAACGCCGAAGCGGGCACGGAGATCGTCATTGAGCGCCGAGAGGCTGAGACCGAGCACCACGGTCGCCTTCTCCACCGGCTCGTCTCTCGGGGCGGATTGAGCGACCTTCTCTTCTTCGTCTTCGAGACGCCCCACTTCGATCTTGCGTGTCAGCGTTTCGCCATCGCGGAAGAGTTGCACATCGACCGTGGAACCAATGTCCGTCTCCGCCACGACGCGCGGCAGGTCGCGCATCGCGTTGATGGTGCGGCCATTGAAAGCGAGAACGATGTCGCCCGTTTCGATGCCCGCGGCCGATGCCGGCCCATCCGGGCTCACGCCTGCAACCAGCGCGCCGCGCGCAACGCCAAGATTGATGCTTTCGGCGATCTCCGGTGTGACGGACTGAATGCGCACGCCGATCCAGCCGCGCCGCGTCTCGCCATATTTCATGATCTGTTCGACCACGGGTTTCACCGTGCTCGTCGGAACGGCAAAACCGATACCGACCGAGGCCCCCGACGGCGAGATGATCGCGGAATTGACGCCGACGACGCGGCCCTGCATGTCGAAAAGCGGCCCGCCGGAATTGCCGCGATTGATGGCGGCATCCGTCTGGATGAAGTCGTCGTAATTGCCCGCATGAATATCGCGGTTGAGCGCCGAGACGATACCCGCCGTGACCGATCCGCCAAGGCCGAAGGGATTTCCGATCGCGACGACCCAGTCGCCGACGCGAATGCCCTCGCTGTCGCCGAGCTCCACATATGGCAGCGGCTTGTCGCTGACGACCTCGAGCACGGCAAGATCCGTTTTCGGATCAGATCCCTTGACGGTCGCGGGAAGCGTCGTCCCGTCGATGAACGTCACCTCGATCTTGTCCGCGCCCTCGATCACGTGATTGTTGGTGACGACGATGCCCTTTGGGCCGATGACGAAGCCCGAGCCGAGCGACTGCACGCGCTGCGGACGCGGGCCCTGCTGCTGTTCCATGAACTCATCGAAGAAGTCGTTGAGCGGAGAACCCTCCGGCACGCCGGGTATGGCCATGTCGTCCGGCTTCAACACCTGGGAGGTCGAGATGTTGACGACGGCGGGCGAGAGCCGCTCGGCAAGATCGGCGAAACTGTCCGGCGCGCCACGCGCAACTGCCGGGAAGGCGATGACTGCCACAAGAAGCGCCGCCAGAACCGGAACGGCGAGAGCCGGAATGAAATACCGCCGCCTGTTCTGTTCGCCGCCCGTCAAAGCCATTTACACCTACTCCCCTGTCCCGCCCCGCAGGTTTTGCGGGTTCGGGTTCATTTTCAGCCGGATTATGGACGAATTGAGGCACCCACGCCCCGGCAAGCCTCAGCCGCGGACGAGCCAGACGACGAAAACGCCGATGGCCAAGGCGATCAGCCCGCCAAGACGCAGCGACGGGTCCGGCATTCCCGATACGGCCGCCAGCGCCCGGCGCATCGGCCCCGGGAAGGCAGAATAGAGAACGCCTTCGATCGCGAGCGCGAGGCCGAGTGCCGTCAGAAAGTCGCTCAAGCCGGATCAGCCCCTCAGCGGCGCCCGCTCTCACTGCCAAAATACCGGAAGAACTCGCCCTGCGGCTCCACGATCATGGTCGTGTTGTCGCCCTTCAGGCTCTTCCTGTAGGCCTCCATCGACCGGTAGAAGGCGAAGAACTCCGGATCCTGCGAATAGGCGGACGCATAGATCTCGTTCCTCTTCGCATCGCCCTCGCCTCGCGCGATCTGCGCGTCGCGTTCGGATTCGGCGATGAGAACGGTGACCTCACGGTCGGCCCGGCTGCGGATGCGCTGCGCTTCCTCGTTGCCCTGGGCGCGGATTTCGGCGGCTTCGCGTTCGCGTTCCGTCTGCATGCGCTGATAGATCGCCTGGCTGTTCTGCTCCGGCAGGTCGGCGCGGCGGATACGGACATCGACGACCTCGATACCGAATTGCGCCGCGGCGCCGTTGAAGGCCGCCTGGATCTTCTTCATCAGACCCGCGCGATTGTCACGGACGAGTTCTTCGAGCGTGTGGTCGCCGAGCACATTACGAAGCGACGACACCAGGTTCGGCTTCAGACGATCCTCGGCGCTCTGCAGACTGCCGATGGACTGATAGAAGCGCAGCGAGTCGACGATCCTGTAGCGCGCGAAGGCGTCCACCACGAGCCGCTTGCGGTCCTTGGCGATGATTTCTTCCGGCGGCGCATTGAGGTTCAGGATGCGTTTGTCGACATAGACGACATTCTGGACGACGGGCAGTTTCCAGTGAAGTCCAGGCTCCGTGACGACGGCACGCGGATCGCCGAACTGAAGGACGATTGCCTGCTGCGTCATGCTGACGGTGAAGGCGGAGAGATAGAGCCCGATGAGGACGACGACCGCAACGGCGCCGGCTCCGATTGCAACGGACCTGTTCATCAGCGGCCTCCATTCATGGTCTGGCTGCCAGCCGCCGGGGACGGCGCGGCCGCCCCGCTCTTCGGCTTCAGCTCATTGAGCGGCAGATAAGGCAATACGTTCTGGCCGCCGGCGGCGCCGTTCGTCACCACGATCTTGTTCACGTCGCCAAGCACGTCCTGCATGGTTTCGAGATAAATGCGGCGGCGCGTCACATCCTGCGCCTTCTTGTACTCGGTATAGATCGAGATGAAGCGCTTCGCATCGCCTTCCGCTTCCGCCACGATCTGCTCGCGATAGGCTTCCGCCGCCTGCGTGATCTTCGCCGCCTCGCCTCGGGCACGCGGGATGACCGTGTTGGCATAGGTCTCGGCCTGGTTGCGCAACCGCTCCTGGTCGGCGCGCGCGGCCTGCACGTCGCGAAATGCGTCGAGCACTTGCGCGGGCGGATCGACCTTCTGGAGTTTCACTTCGGTAATTTCGATGCCGGCGCCATATTCGTCGAGCGTCTTCTGAAGGCCGACGCGCACCTGCTCCTGCACTTCGTTACGGCCGGTGGTCTGCAGCACCTCGATGCGGGATGCGCCGACCGCTTCGCGCATCATGCTTTCGGCGACCGCCTTCACGGCGAGATCGGGGTTCTGGACATTGAAGAGAAAGCCGGGCGCCTCGTCCGCCTTGATGCGCCACTGCACGGTGAAGGCGATATCGACGATGTTCTCGTCGCCCGCGAGCATCAGGCTTTCTTCCGGCACGCCGATCGGCGAACCGCCGGACGCGCGCATGCCGATATCGATGCTGGTGATGTTCGTCACCGCAGGCGTCAGCGCCGTCTCGATGGGATAGGGAAGTTTGAAATGGAGACCCGGCTGCACGGTGCGCACATGGTCGCCGAAGCGCAGCACGATGCCCTTTTCGTTCGCGTTCACGCGAAAGAAGGACGTGTAGGCGAGCATCCCGAGGATCACGACCGCGATGAGAAAAATCGGCCCGCGGCCACCGCCGCTGCCCTGGCCCACGCCGCCACCCGGCACGCCGCCACCGCCGAATATCTGGCGGAATTTTTCCTGTCCCCGGCGGATCAGCTCATCGAGATCGGGCGGCTGGTTGCCGCCACCGCCCTGCGGTCCCTGCCCCCATGGGCCCCGGCCGCCGCCGCCACCTTGCCAGCCGCCGCCGCTCTTGTTGTCCCAGGGCATCAAAAATCCTTTGATTGCGAAGTGATAGACCGGTTGGAAACGCGCATACCGGGGTTTATATGACAGAGACCCCACAGGCGCAACGCGAACCGGGCCGGCACGAGCGATATGAGCCGCACCGCGATTTCTTCAAGATGCCGCCGCGAACAAACGATCCGAAAGAAGACAAATGGCGAGCGTGACCCGTGACGACGTTGCAGCGGCCCTTTCCACCGTCCGGGACGAGGAGAGCGGCAAGGATGTCGTGAGCGCGGGGCTCGTGCAGGGGCTCGTGGTGCGGGAAGGCCATGTCGGCTTTTCGATCGAGGTCGACCCCGCGAAGGGGGCGCAAAAAGAACCGCTGCGCAAGGCCTGCGAGCAGGCGGTGAAGGCGCTGCCGGGCGTGTTGAGCGTAACGGCGGTTTTGACCGCGCATCGCAATGCCCCTTCTCCCTCCACGCCGAAGGGGCATTCGCACGCGCATCCCGAGCAACCGCGCGCGCCGCAGGGCGCGATGCAGATACCCGGCGTGAAGGCGATTATCGCCGTCGCGAGCGGCAAGGGCGGCGTCGGCAAGTCGACGGTCGCGGTCAACCTCGCGCTCGCGCTTGCGAAGCTCGGCCGCCGCGTCGGCCTTCTCGATGCCGATATCTACGGGCCGTCCGTCCCGCGCATGATGGGCCTCACCGGCAAGCCCGAAAGCAAGGACGGCAAGAAGCTCCTGCCGAAGGAGAAATACGGCATCAAGACCATGTCGATCGGCTATCTCGTCAACGAGGACACGCCGATGATCTGGCGCGGGCCGATGGTGCAGTCCGCCCTCACCCAGATGATGAGCGATGTCGAATGGGGCGAACTCGACGTGCTGGTGGTGGACATGCCGCCCGGCACGGGCGACGCGCAGCTCACCATGGCGCAGCGTGTGCCGCTGACCGGCGCCGTCGTCGTCTCGACGCCGCAGGAAATCGCGCTCATCGACGCCCGCAAGGGCTTCGTCATGTTCGAGAAGACGCATGTGCCGGTCTTCGGCATCGTCGAGAACATGGCCTATTTCGTGAGCCCCGGCTCCGGCGAGAAGTCCTACATTTTCGGCGAAGGCGGCGCGCGGCGCATGGCGGAGAAGCTCGGCTGCGACTTCCTCGGCGAGGTGCCGCTCCACATGACGATCCGCGAGAAATCGGACAGCGGAGAACCTGTCGTCGCAACGGCACCGGAAAGCGAAGAGGCCAAGCCCTTCCTCGACATTGCACGCCGCGTTGGCGAACATCTCGACCGGGCGCTCGGTGGCGGCGCGAGAAAAGCGCCCGCCATTTCCGTCGAAGATTGACGCTTCCCATCTCAACCGAAAACGGTCGGCCCCAAGGGACCGGCCGTCTTTATTTTTGCGAAGAAAGTCCGGCTTAGCGGCCGGCAACCAGCGTCGCCGATTCCCTGGAGCCGTCCGGCGAGAAAACCGTGACTCCCGGATTGAAGATCGTCGCAACGCAGATATTGCCTTCCGAATCGACTGCTAGGCTGTCGAAAAAGCAGAGCTGCGGCCCCGAGCCGACGAAACGCCCCGGCAGCGGACCCGGATTGGGCGCAACCTCGCCGGGCGCCGTCACATCGAAGGCCCAGAGACGCCCCGGTATCGTGTCGGCGACATAGACGGTCTTTTCGTCGGACGAGAGGCCGACACCGTTCGGCGAGGTGATCGGGAAGACGACTTCCTTGATCATCGAACCGTCGATCTTCGCATAGTAGAGCCCGCCGCGATCCTGCGTGCGCCCGCGCCCCTTGCCGAGATCGGTGAACCAGAAACCGCCTTGACGGTCGAAGACGATGTCGTTCGGCCCGTTGAGCGGAATGCCGTTGCATTCGCTGTAGAGCACCTTGAACGCGCCGGTCTTGAGATCGACGCGCTCGATGCGGCCGCCCGAGTAGTTCGCCGGCGCATCGCCCGGCACCAGCGCACCGTTCACCTCGTGGAATTCGAAGCCGCCATCGTTGCAGACATAGCAGGCGCCGTCCGGACCGATCGCGGCGCCGTTCGGACCGCCGCCAAGTTCCGCGATGACCTCGACCTTGCCGCCCGCCGTCACGCGCGTCAGCGTGCCGCGCGCGATTTCCACCAGAACGATGCTGCCATCCGGCATTGCAATCGGTCCTTCGGGAAACTTCAGCCCGTCGGCAATCAGGTTCATTTCCGCCATTCGATCCTCCCGGTTTTATGCGTTGTTCTTGTTGGTCTCATTCCGTCGCCGCGGCAGCGCAGCCGCAATGGCGCTGTCGAGAAAGGTTGCAGCCTTCTCCGCCGCTTCGATGCCGCTCACATGCGCGCCCTGAACGGTGGAAAACCAGTCGGCTGACACCGCCTCCCCCGCGAGGAAAAGGCGGTCGCCGATGGGTTCGGCGAGCACCGCCCGCTCATGCGCCCGCCCTGGGCGCGCGCAGGAATAGGCGCCGAGCGTATGCGGATCGCTCGTCCATGACGTGACGGCAACGCCGGAAAGTTCCTTGAAGATATCCACGCCGAACATGTCGCCAAGCGCCGCGCGCGCAAAACCCGTCATTTCCACCTCGCCTGCCCTGTCGAGGTTTTCCGCCAGGTCGCCACCGAGATAGGCAATGGCGAGCGTGCTGCCGAAAGGGCGTATCTGGAAGGAGCAGGCGGGCCGCGCCGCGTCGCGCTCGTCCATGAAATTGACATAACTCGTGTCGGGCAGGCCGAAGACGTCGCGCCGGAAGTGAAATGCGACCTTGTTGGCATGGCCCGTGGGCACGCCTTCGAGCGCCGAGATGAGGCGCGCAGGGAGTTCGGGCGTGAACCGGATGGCGCCGGAGGCAAGCACGTTGGTCGATACGGTCAAGATGAGGCTTCGCGCGCGCACCGTGCCGCGCGGCGTTTCGAGAAGGATATGCGCACCGCCCGTATCGATCGCCGAAACCGGCGTCGAAAGCTCGACCGGCAAATCGGCGTAGCGCGCGGCAAGGAGCGCGCCATAGCCGCGCTCCAGCGGCCAGTTCGCTTCCGTGTCGCGATAGGCGGAGAGATCGGCGGTCGAGATTTCCGGGGGCGGCATGCCGGAAATGGCGGCGAAGATGTGATGCACCATGCGCGTCCAGCGCGAGCCATTGTTCATGACGTCGAGCGCGGCGATATCCCGCCCTTCTTCGCCCGCTTCGACGGCACGGGCGATCGCTTCCTCGAATTCATCGCGATAGGCGCGCCAGTCTTCCTTCGCGCCCCAACGGGACCCAAGATGAAGATGACCGTCGAAAGGGCGCGGCCGCACGAGATAGGGATGACCGAGTTCGTCGGCGATCCGCGTCAACGGATTGACGTCCGCCGAGTGGAGCCAATGCGCGCCGCGATCCCAGGCGACGCCGAATGTTTCCGTGTCGGTATGCGTGCGCCCGCCGATGCGGGACTTCGCTTCGAGGAGATAACAGGAAAGGCCGAGTTCATAGGCACGGGACGCGGCGGCGAGGCCGGCCGCACCGGCGCCGACCACCGCAACGTCTACAACCCGGCTCATTTCAGGCGCTCGGCATGAAACGCAAGATGGTCGCCGATAAAGGTCTGAATGAAATAGTAGGAGTGGTCATAGCCTTCGTGACGGCGCAGCGTGAGCTTCTGCCTGTGCATCGCGCAGGCATCTTCGAGGAGCTCCGGCTTCAACTGGTTTTCGAGAAACGGGTCCGCCAGCCCCTGATCGATCAGAATGTCGTCGAAATGTCCAACCGGCCCGCCATTCGCCATCAGTGCCGACGCATCATGCGCCACCCAGCGGGAGCGGTCGTCCCCGAGATAGGCGGTGAAGGCTTTTTCACCCCAGGGACATCGCGACGGCGACACGATCGGCGCGAAGGCGGAAACGGACCTGTAGTGGTCCGGATATTTGAGCGCGAGCGTCAGCGCACCATGTCCGCCCATCGAATGACCCGCAACGCCCTGCCGCGATGCGTCCACCGGAAAGTTGTCGCGCACCGCAGCCGGCAGATCGCGCGTCACATAGGTTTCCATCTGAAAATGCGGCGCCCAGGGCGTCTCGGTCGCATCGATATAAAAGCCAGCGCCCTGCCCCAGATCGTAGGCCTCGTCATTCGCGACGCCTTCACCCCTCGGGCTCGTATCGGGCGCTACGATGGCAAGGCCGAGATCGGCGGCGCGCCCATAGGCGCCCGCCTTCGTTGTGAAGTTCTCTTCCGTGCAGGTGAGCCCCGCGAGAAAGGTGAGCGCCGGAAAGCGCCCCTTCCCTTCGGGAACGAAGATCGAAAAGCGCATCGGCGTGCCCGTCGCAGCGGATGAGTGACGGCAGATGCTGAGCGTACCGCCGAAGCAGCGATGCGCGGAGAGGATTTCGACGGACATCAATAAACCACTACGGAACGGATCGACTTGCCCTCATGCATGAGATCGAAGCCCTTGTTGATCTCTTCCAGCGGCATTGTGTGGGTGATGAGATCGTCGATGTTGATCTTGCCGTCCATGTACCAGTCGACGATCTTCGGCACATCGGTGCGCCCGCGCGCGCCGCCAAAGGCCGTGCCCTTCCAGACGCGGCCCGTGACGAGCTGGAATGGCCGCGTGGAAATTTCCTGCCCCGCGCCCGCAACGCCGATGATGATGCTCTCGCCCCAGCCGCGATGACAGCATTCGAGCGCCTGACGCATCGTGTTCACATTGCCGATGCATTCGAAACTGTAGTCGGCACCGCCGCCCGTGAGCTCGACGAGATGGCCGACGACATCGCCCTTGATCTCTTTCGGGTTCACGAAATGCGTCATGCCGAACCGCCGGGCCAGCGCCTCGCGCTCGGGATTGATGTCGACGCCGACGATCATGTTGGCGCCGGCCATGCGCGCACCCTGAATGACATTGAGGCCGATACCGCCGAGACCGAAGACGACGACATTGGCGCCGACTTCGACGCCCGCCGTGAAGATGACGGCGCCGATGCCCGTGGTCACGCCACAGCCGATGTAGCAGATCTTGTCGAAGGGCGCATCCTTGCGGACCTTCGCAAGCGCGATTTCGGGCAGCACCGTGTAGTTCGCGAAGGTGGAGCAGCCCATGTAGTGCAGCACCGGCTTGCCCTTCCATGAGAAGCGGCTCGTGCCGTCCGGCATCACGCCCTTGCCCTGCGTGGCGCGGATCGAGGTGCAGAGATTGGTCTTGTGGCTCGTGCAGCTTTTGCACTCGCGGCATTCGGGCGTGTAGAGCGGGATCACATGGTCGCCGACGGAAAGCGACTTCACGCCGGGGCCCACTTCGACGACGACGCCCGCCCCTTCATGACCAAGGATCGCCGGGAAGGCGCCTTCCGGGTCTTCGCCCGACAGCGTGAAAGCATCGGTGTGGCAGATGCCGGTTGCCTTGACCTCGATCAGGACTTCGCCGGCCTTTGGTCCTTCGAGCTGTACCGTCTCGATCTCAAGCGGCTTTCCCGCCTCGAATGCCACCGCCGCACGCACGTCCATAAGCCGTCTCCGTTGCCCCATATGAAACCGAGACGCGCATTGTGGGACGGGAGCCGGTGAAACTCAATCGCGAGCGCGCAATGAGACCAGAAGATTGTCAGCGTCGTTCCAAGACGACAAAGGAATAAGGTGCGCTGTCCTTCTCGCTGGCCTCATAGCGGGTACGTGAAACCTCCACCCACTGCGAACGATCAATTTCAAACCGGGTATCTCCGTCCGGAGCAGCATGAACTTCGGTGAGATAGATACGCGTCGCACGATACTTCAATGCTTCGTATATCTGCGCGCCTCCAAGGATCATCACCTCGTTGACACCCAACTCGCGAGCCAACCCTTCGCCCCTGCGAACTGCATAGTCGACTCTCCGGAAGACTTCAGCTCCCGGCGCTTCATATGACGGATCACGCGTCACAACGAGATTGGGGCGGCCCGGCAAGGGCCGCTTCGGAAAACTCTCCCAGGTCTTACGCCCCATGATGATGGGTTTTCCCATCGTCATCTCCTTTAGCCGCTTCAAGTCATTCGACAGTCGCCACGGCATCGCGTTGTCCTTGCCGATAACACCGTTCTCGGCGACGGCAATAAAAAAACAGATGTGCATCATGCGGCAGCCTCGGGGAGCGGAATTTCGGACGTGATCACAGGCGCTTGCAAGCTCTCCGGATCGAGCGGGCGCAAGCTCAGCAGAATGACAAACATGGAGAACGCAGCGAGAAGGAGCACAACCATCACCAGCGCGAAAAGCGGAAGGCGCCGGCGAAGCCGCATCAGACAGCAACCGGCGCCGAAATATGCGGATGCGCCTCGTAGCCCTCAAGCGTGAAGTCGTCGAAGGTGAAATCGAACAGGCTCTTCACATCCGGATTGATGCGCATGGTGGGCAGCTTCTTCGGCTCGCGCGCCAATTGCTTGTCCGCCTGCTCCAGATGATTGAGATAGAGATGGGCGTCGCCGAAGGTGTGGATGAACTCGCCGGCTTCGAGCCCCGTCACCTGCGCCACCATCATGGTGAGCAATGCATAGGAGGCGATGTTGAAGGGTTTTCCGGTCACCCCCAAATTGGGCAATTTCGCTATGCACCTGACGTCGGTAAGAATCAATGGAGTGGCTCCCGGCGAATCTATTGATACGCGTTCGTGTAGCGTTGTTTATGTTGATCAACTTGTCCACAAGGGTGTCCACGCGGCGCGGAGTGCCCCCAAAGGCTGACGCAGCGTCGCGTGGACACCCTTGTGGACAAGTTGGGTCACATCCGGTCACGAAAATTAGTCCCCAGCTACATCCATACAAGCTGACAATCGAAAGTTGTTCGTATGATAAAATCTTAAATTAGATTCTGCCTATTTTGCTAACGGCACGAAATCTCTAGAAGAAACGGCATGCCGCGTAGCTCACCCCTGACCGCCTGCATAGGAAGTATTTGCGGCGCAGGTCCCGGTCCTGATTTGGGCTGCTGCCGGTCTCGTGGACGTCGAGTTAAGCTAACAGCATCTTCTTTTCGAACTCCATAGGGCTCAGATACCCGAGCGTCGAGTGCCGGCGCCGGGGATTGTAGAAGCGTTCGATGTAGTCGAACACATCGGCCTT
>JACIYQ010000166.1 GCA_014359855.1 Parvibaculum sp. | reverse complement strand
GGCTCGCCCTACGACTTCAACAAGTTCGACGCGCGCATGAACCTCGCCGTCTCCCGCATCAAGGAAAGCGGTCTCCCGCTCGCCTATGTGAACCAGCTCGGCGGGCAGGACGAACTCGTCTTCGACGGCGCCTCCTTCGTGCTCAATGCCGACCTCTCGCTCCCCATCCAGATGCCGGCCTGGGAAGAGAAGACCGTCTTTACGGACTGGACGCGCGAGGCGAAGGGCTGGGTCTGCGCAATGGGCGAGCGCGCGGCGATAGAGGAGGGCGACGAAGCGCTCTATCTCGCCGTGGTGCAGGGTCTGCGCGACTACGTCACGAAAAACCGTTTCCCCGGCGTCGTCCTCGGTCTCTCCGGCGGCATCGACTCGGCACTCGTCGCCGCCATCGCCGTCGATGCGCTGGGCGCGGACAAGGTCCATTGCGTCATGCTGCCCTACCGCTACACCTCGCCGGAAAGCCTCGGCGATGCCGCCGAATGCGCGAAACTTCTCGGCGTGCGCTACGACATCGTTCCCATCGAGGAACCCGTCACGGGCTTCACTTCCGCCCTCGAAAAACTCTTCGAGGGCACCCAGTCCGGCACGACGGAGGAAAACCTCCAGTCCCGCGCGCGTGGCGTCATCCTCATGGCGATCTCGAACAAGTTCGGCTCCATGCTGCTGACGACGGGCAACAAGTCGGAAGTCTCGGCCGGCTATGCCACCATCTATGGCGACATGAATGGCGGCTTCAATCCGGTCAAGGATCTCTACAAGACGCGCGTCTTCCGCATGGCCCGCTGGCGCAACGAGAACATGCCGAAAGGATGTCTGGGGCCGAAGGGCAGGGTGATCCCGGAAAACATCATCACGCGCCCGCCCTCCGCCGAGCTGCGTCCCGACCAGAAGGACGAGGATTCGCTCCCGCCCTACGAGGTGCTGGACGACATTCTCCACTGCCTCGTCGAAGAGGAGATGTCCGTGCGCGAGATCGTGGATCGCGGCCACGACCGCGACCTCGTGAAGCGCATCGAGCATCTTCTCTACATCTCGGAATACAAGCGCCGCCAGGCCGCGCCCGGCGTCAAGGTCACGGCACGCAATTTCGGCCGCGACCGCCGCTACCCGATCGTGAACGGCTTCCGGGATCAGGACGTATGAGCGGCATCGCGCATGACACTCTGCTTCTCACCCTCCCCTCGGGGGTGAGGGGCGGTTTGCGTCAGCAAATGAAAAGGTCCAGTGGACCTTTTCAAGCACCGAACGCCCGGAGTGCAAGCGAAGGGCCAGTCAAACCGCTGCAAGCGGTTTGGGGCGGGGGCGTAGAACCAGCCGTCATTCACAGCACGCCCCCAAAAACCGTCCCAAAAACCGTCATGGCCCGCTTTATGCGGGCCATCCACGTCTTTCTTTTGGATGTCCGCAAAGACGTGGACGGCCAGGACAAGCCGGGCCATGACGATCCATTTTGGGCGCTCGCATCATGACCGCCCCCTCGAACGTCACCGTCCGCTTCGCCCCGTCACCCACGGGCCGCCTCCATGTCGGCAATGCCCGCGCCGCGCTTTTCAACTTCCTCTTTGCACGGAAGAATGGCGGCAGGTTCATGCTCCGCATGGACGACACCGACGACGAGCGCTCGACGCCGGAATTTTCCGTGGGTATCAGGCAGGATCTAACTTGGCTTGGTCTTACCTACGATATCTTCGCTCGCCAGTCAGATCGTCTGATCCATTACGAAATGGCAGCGGAAAAGCTGAAAGCGGCGGGCCGCCTCTACCCGGCCTATGAAAGCGCCGCCGAACTCGACCGCCGCCGCAAGCGCCAGCTCGCCCGCGGTCTCCCCCCCGTCTATGACCGCGCCGCATTGGACCTCACCCTTGAAGAGCGAGCCGCTCTCGAAGCCCAAGGACGCCGCCCACATTGGCGGTTTAAACTCGATCACCGTCACACCGCGTTCAAGGATATCATCCAGGGCCATGTCGAGGTCGATGGCGCCTCGCTGTCGGACCCCGTGCTCATCCGCGAGGATGGCCGCTTCCTCTACACGCTGCCGAGCATCGTCGACGACATCGACTTTGCGATAACGCATGTCATTCGCGGCAGCGACCACATCACCAACACCGGCGTCCAGATCCAGATCATCCGCGCATTGGGCGCCGAGCCCCCCGCCTTCGCCCATTACTCGCTCTTGAACGGACCGGAAGGAAAGCCGCTCTCCAAGCGCGACGATGCCGGGCGCTTCTCGCTGCGCGCGCTCCGCGAGGCGGGCTACGAGCCGATGGCCGTCAACGCGCTTCTCGCCCGCCTCGGCACGCCGGACCCGGTCGAGCCCTGCCTCTCGCTCGACGAACTCGCCTCGGGCTTCGACCTCTCGCGTCTCGGTCGCGCCGACATCCGCTTCGACCCGGCGGACCTCGCCCGCGTCAATGCCGCCAGCCTGCACCTCATGCCTTACGCCGCCATGCAGCCGCGCCTCGCCGCGCTCGGCTGCGATCTCGGAGCGGACTTCTGGGATGCCGTGAAGCCGAACATCGTCCTCTTCGCCGATGCGGCGGACTGGGCGCGCGTCGTCACGGGGCCGGTCGCGCCGGTGATCGAGGAGCCGGATTTCGCCGCCGCCGCCGCCGTCCTCCTCCCGCCGGAGCCGTGGAACGAGGCCACCTGGGGCATCTGGACCGATGCCGTGAAATCCGCCACCGGCCGCAAGGGCAAGGCGCTCTTCATGCCGCTCCGCCTCGCGCTCACCGGCCTCACGCATGGACCGGAACTCAAAAACCTGCTACCTCTCATCGGACGGGACCGGGCGCAAGCCCGTCTCAAGGGTCTGACGGATTGATTTCGTTGGATTATTTCAACGGCGGCCAGCGAGGATACCGGCATGAACCCGGCTCTCCCGATCGTTCAGGGTCTGATTATTAGCGGCTGATTTTTATCCGCCGCCGCCGTACAAGCACGCTTGCAATACATTGTGAAACGGACCGGTCGGCGGCGGGAGTCGCGGATGTTTGGCCGCATTCATGCGTGTCCTTCCCACCCGCCCCTGGGGGCGGGGGAAGGGGAGAATCGAAGGCAACGAAACCATGAGCAAGTCCCCAAAAGCTGAAAAGAAACAGCGCCTCTACCTTTTCGACACCACGCTGCGCGACGGCGCGCAGACGACGGGCGTCGATTTCAGCGTGGAGGACAAGCGCCTCATTGCGGGTCTGCTCGATGAACTCGGCCTCGACTACATCGAGGGCGGTTATCCCGGTGCGAACCCCACCGACACGGCCTTCTTCGGCGACAAGCCGAAGCTCGGTCATGCGAAGTTCACCGCCTTCGGCATGACGAAACGGGCAGGGCGCTCCGCCTCCAACGATCCGGGCCTCGCCGCCGTGCTCGACGCGGATACGGATGCCGTTTGCCTCGTCGCCAAGAGCTGGGACTTTCATGTCGCCGTCGCGCTCGGCATCGCCAACGAGGAAAACCTCGAAAGCATCGCCGGCAGCGTGAAGGCCGTGGCCGCGCGCGGCCGCGAACCGCTGATCGACTGCGAACATTTCTTCGACGGCTACAAGGCAAATCCGGAATTCGCGCTCGCCTGCGTGAAGACCGCGCTCGATAGCGGCGCGCGCTGGGCCGTCCTCTGCGACACCAATGGCGGCACCCTGCCGGACGAGGTGGAACGCATCGTCGGCGAGATCATCGCGTCCGGCGTGCCCGGCGAAAAGCTCGGCATCCACGCCCACAACGACACGGAAAACGCCGTCGCGAATTCGCTCGCCGCCATCCGCGCGGGCGTGCGCCAGGTACAGGGCACATTGAACGGTCTGGGCGAGCGTTGCGGCAACGCCAACATGGTCTCGCTCATCCCGACGCTGCTGCTGAAACCTCTTTATGCGGATCGTTTCGAAATCGGCGTCACCCCCGAGCGCCTGAAAAGCCTCGTCCATGTTTCGCGCACGCTCGATGAAATCCTCAACCGCGCGCCGGACCGCTACGCGCCCTATGTGGGCGAAAGCGCCTTCGCCTCCAAGGCGGGCATCCATGTTTCGGCGATCCTGAAGGACCCGAAGACCTATGAGCATGTGCCGCCCGAAAGCGTCGGCAACAAGCGCAAGGTGGCCGTCTCCGATCAGGCGGGCAGGTCCAACATCCTCGCGCGCCTCGAGGAAGCGGGCATCGCGTTCGATCCGAAGGACCGCCGCATCGGCCGCCTTCTCGACGAGGTGAAGGAGCGCGAGTTCCTTGGTTACTCCTATGACGGTGCGGAAGCCTCCTTCGAGCTGCTCGCGCGCCGCATCCTCGGTGAGGTGCCGGAATTCTTCGGCGTCGAGTCCTTCCGCGTGCTCGTCGAGCGCCGCTACAACGCGCTGGGCGATCTCGTCACCGTGTCCGAGGCGACCGTGAAGGTGGCCGTCGATGGCGAGAAGCTGATCTCGGTCGGCGAGGGCAACGGTCCGGTCAACGCGCTCGATCAGGCGCTGCGAAAGGACCTCGGCAAATACTCGCCCTATATCGAGGATCTCCGCCTCGCGGACTTCAAGGTGCGTATCCTCACAAGCGGCACCGAGGCCGTCACCCGCGTCATGATCGAAAGCATGGACGGGAAGGGCAATCGCTGGTTCACGGTCGGCGTCTCGCCCAACATCGTGGACGCTTCCTTCCAGGCGCTGACGGATTCGATCACCTGGAAACTCCTCCGCGACGGCGCCCCGGCCCCGCAAACGCATAACCGCAAGGAAAGCGCGGGCGTCTGAGGGATACCTCAAAGAAAGTACGTCACCCCCGGGCTTGACCCACTGCTGTCCGGTTTAATTTTCGAATCCAAATTTAACCGTCATGACCCGGCCCTCCTTCAAACTTTTTTGGCGGGTCATCCACGCCTGCCCCGGCGAAAGCCGGGGTCTTTCCTTTCTTCTATTCCATGCCGCAAAGACGTGGATGGCCCGCATAAAGCCACTGCTGTCCGGTTTAAATTTTTCCGGGGCGGTCCAAGACTTTGACTTTGCGAGAGAAACGTTCGTTCGCCGGCATCCTGGACTCGGAACTGCGAAATTGAGTTTTCCGGGCCACTCGGTTGTTCTGACCGGGTCCGGTTTCAAAAAAGCCGGGCCGGTTTCAAAACCCAA
>JACIYQ010000165.1 GCA_014359855.1 Parvibaculum sp. | reverse complement strand
GTCGCCGGAGACGCGGACCATCATGTTCTCCTCGTGGAAGGCGACGCGCATGGCGTCGAAGCCGCGCTTGCCGGGAAGCCCCTCGACGGGCGCGAGGTCGAAGGCGGCCACGAAACCGATGGTGCGGATGTCCTGCACGAGGCTGTGATCCTTCAGCCCCATCGCTCCTTGCGCGATCACGGGTTCCATCTTGCGCGAGCGTTCGAACAACCCTTCGTCGCGATAGAGGTCGAGCGTCGCGAGCGCCGCCGCGGCGGCAAGCGGATGGCCGGAATAGGTATAGCCATGGAAGAGGTCGATCGCGTGATCGGCGCCCGTCTGATAGGCCTCGTAGATATGCTTGCGCACCACGCAGCCGCCCATCGGCACCGTGCCCGAGGTGACCCCCTTCGCGAAGGTCATGATGTCCGGCGTCACGCCGAAGCGTTCCGAGGCGGTGGCGTGGCCGAGCCTTCCGAAGCCCGTGATGACTTCGTCGAAAATCAGAAGGATGCCGTGCTTGTCGCAAAGTTCGCGCAGGCGCTTGAGATAACCCTTCGGCGGCGGCAGCACGCCCGTCGATCCCGCCATCGGCTCGACGATCACGGCGGCGATGGTCGATGCGTCGTGGAGGTCGACCAGGCGCTGCAATTCATCGGCGAGATGCGCGCCCCATTCGGGCTCGCCCACCGTGAAGGCCTGTTCGGCGCGATTATACGTATGCGGCAGGTGGTCGGTGCCGGCGAGCAGCGGTCCGTAGAACTTGCGGTTGGCAACCATGCCGCCCACCGAAATGCCGCCGAAGCCGACGCCGTGATAGCCGCGCTCGCGGCCGATGAGGCGCGTGCGCGTGCCTTCGCCGTTTGCGCGGTGATAGGCGATCGCCATTTTCAGTGCCGTGTCGGCGGCTTCCGATCCCGAATTGCAGAAGAACACATGATCGAGGTCGCCCGGCGCGAGCTCGGCGATGCGGCTCGCGAGTTCGAAGACCTTCGGGTGGCCGAACTGGAAGGAGGGAGCGAAATCGAGTTCGCCCGCCTGCTCCTGGATCGCCCTCACGATGGGCTCGCGGCAATGCCCGGCATTGGAGCACCACAGGCCCGCCGTCGCATCGAGCACGGCCGTCCCGTCGGGCTTGTAATAATACATGTCCTTCGCCCGCGAGACGATCCGCGGTTCGCGTTTGAACTGGCGGTTCGGCGTGAAGGGCAGCCAGAAGGATTCGAGGTCGTTCGGCGTCGCAGCGGCGCTCATGGGAAAGTCTCCGTTTAATAATTTCTGCGATTGAAAGTCCGCGCCGCGCCGAAAGCAAGCATTCTCCTGCGTGACTTCACTGAAGGCGTTTAGTATTCTAGACGAATGGCAGGGGACTTCAGACGCGCGCACCGCTCGGCGCCCGCCGCCGAGGGCAAGGAGAAGCCCGAGGGTGGCGAGGCAAGCCCCGATATTGGCACGCGCCTGCGCGAGTTGCGCAAGATGCACGGCCTGTCGCAGCGCGAGCTGGCGAAGCGGGCGGGCGTGACCAACGGCACGATTTCGCTCATCGAGCAGAACCGCATCAGCCCCTCCATCGGCTCCCTGAAAAAGGTGCTGGACGGCTTCCCGATGTCCATTGCCGACTTCCTGACGCTAGACCTCAAGCCGCGCTCAAGGGTCTTCTACGAGGCGAAGGAACTGCGCGAAATTGCGGGCGGCGACGTTTCCTTCCGCCTCGTCGGACGGGACACGCGCGGCCGTGCGATCCAGATGATGCATGAGCGCTACACGCCAGGCGCCGATACGGGCGAGGAGATGCTCTCCCATGCCGGCGAGGAATGCGGCATCGTCATCTCCGGCGTCCTCGAACTCACCGTCGGCGGCGAGGTCCGCCGCCTCGTTGCGGGCGACGCCTATTACTTCGACTCCCGCCTCCCGCACCGTTTTCGTAACCCCGGCACCATCGATTGCGTGATCGTTTCGGCCTGCACCCCGCCAAGCTTCTGAGGCAGGCACAGCGGGGATAAAACAGCCTCTCTGTCATCGAACTGCCATATGAACGTCACAAAGTGGCCGGAGAGGGTGCAAGAAGCGGACCGGGGGTAGCTGACGAACGGCGAAGTGGAACCCAATCGGAGCGACCGGCCACTGATTTATCCCCTTCACCCGCAACCTCTCCGAGAGACCGCCGGCAGCAACAGAAATCGCCGCGCGGGCCGGGGATAAGCCCGGGTTGAAATGTGACAGCGAAGCGAAGGTAACCGGTTACCGGTACGGCCGCCGCTCAATATCTTCAACGGGCGGGGATAAGAAACGGGGGATAGTTTCCGTAACCGGCGCCATACAAAACATTCGTATACAGACGATCATCGTCTTATGGAATGTGTGCGGCAGAAGCAGCGGAAAATGATCTCAAAACGCATCTCCGCAGGCACCCGCGCCGATGTTTTCATTTCCTGTTAACCGTGCCCGCCCGTAAATTGAAGACGGTACCGGGGCAGAGGGCGGGACTTCTGCACAATCATCGAAAATCGAGCCGGGCCGACCCGAAACGACGATGCCGAGGATCGCGTCATGGCGAACTCCGAGCGGCGCTTGCGCGCCGTCGCCGGCTATGCGCTCGTCTGCGGGCTGCTCATGGGGTGGCCGGCGGCGCCCGCGCGCGCCGGTTTTGAGGGCGCGCCGGACAGCGCGATCTTCGCCGATCATTTCGCGGTGCTGGAAGCGCATGAAAAGCTGCTGAACGGCGCACCCGCCGCCCGCCCGAAACCGCCGTCCGTCTCTTCGTTGCTGACGGCCCCTCGCCGCGCGCCGCTGCCGCCCTTGCCCGACCTGCACGAGATCGCGGGTCTCACGGTCGCGGCTCTCGCGGCACGAGCCGATTGCCCGCTCTGCCAGCCGGGCCCGGCCGCGGCCAGCATGGGGCTTCCTGTCGGCCTTTTCGAGGAGGCGCGCCGCCGGGCGCTGAAGGAAGGGTGGCGCGCGGGCTACGACACGATGCGGCCCGCAGTGACGCGCGCGGAACCGCCGGGCGTGAGGAGCACGGCAGCGCGCCGCGCCTATGCGCTGCGCTACATCCGCCGCATCGTTCATAGCTGGCAGGTTGCCGCCGCGCGAACGCTGCGGGCAGAGAAGAAAATCACCGCCGAACAGTCGGCGCGCTATCTCGCTGTGCTGAGCCGAACCCTGCCGCCGCCCGGCGCTGCGCCGGAAGCGCCGCAACGTATCCGCACGGGCTGGGTATCGGATGAAGAAATGGCGGCCCTCGACCGCCGCCACGTGCGGAAGGAAAGCCCCCTGAGGCTCGAGGACGCGGACCGGCGCCGTATCGCCGAGCGCTTCGCAATCCCGCAAGGCGCGCCCCGCCGCGAAGAGGATGCGGTCGAAGGCAGCGACAGCGTCATTCCCTTTGCGCGCATCGCGACCGGCTATGCCGAGAGCATGTTGCTCGGCGAGACCCGTCCGCTTCTGCCTGAAGAGATGCAGATATGGAGCGAGACGAGCGGCGCCTGGACGCTCGACGGCGCGAAGCATCGGTTGGTGGTTTCGGGAGGCGCTGCCTGGCCGCTCGACGAAACGACGAAGATCGGTACGGCCGTCAGCTGGGGCCGGTCCTGGCGCGACACGTCGACCGGCTGGGGCGCTGAGTCGATCTATGTCTCGCCTTTCGTGACCCACGGCCTGACCGAACATCTGAGCTTGCGCGCTTTCGCCGGGGCCGGCACACGGTCGGACCGGGTGCAGGGCGCGCGCTACAGCGCCGATTATCGCGGCACGAGCCTTCATTCCGGCGCGAGTCTCGATGGGGCGTGGCGCTTCGGCGATTTGCAGTTCAAACCTGCGGGCGAGGTGAGCCTCAACCGGCTGGCGCTCGCATCCCCCTCCGCCCATGGCGAGGTCCGCTCGCGCGGCCGCGCGACCTGGCGCAACGGCTTCGTCTATGACGTGCCGGACTCCGCTCTTTTTTCCACGATGCGGCCTTACGCCAATCTCGAAACCCGCTGGACCTTCGATCGCGCCGAGCGCGACATGGCCGGCGCCACGATCAGGGCGGACGACGACTTCACCGGCGATATCGAGACCGGCGTGGCCATGAAGGCGCTGGCCGACCTTCTGAATATGAAGGTGGCGGCGGGCGTCGCCGATCTCGGTCAGGCGGGCGCCGCGAACTACACGGTGTCGGGGAAGATCAGCCTGTCGTTCTGAGGGGGCCTGCGCCGTTCAGCCATACGAACCTGCGTTTGCCGCCTCGACCACCCTCCCATGGGGCTGGTCGCATATCTGTGCCAAGCGTTCAACCGACACCGTCATTGCGAGCGAAGCGAGCAATCCAGGGGCCGCTTGCTCAGTGTTTGCCGCCCCTGGATTGCCGCGTCGCGGCGTCCGCGCCTCGCAATGACGAGGTAAAAAAGTTTGCCCCGGAAAATTCCCAGCCGCTCAATGCAGCGCGGCTGACACGCGCCTATGAAGCGGCGGGCGCGGCCTGCATCCAGATCGAGGACCAGGTCTCCCGAAACGCTGCGGCCATATGGAAGGCAAGGAGGTCGTGGCCATCGAGGAAGCGGCGGCGAAAATCCGCGCGGCGGCGGAAGTGCGCGAGAGCAAGAGCTTCAAGGTGATGGCGCGCACCGATGCGCGCGCGACGCACGGTCTCGACGAGGCGCCGCAGGGCGAGGGCGAGCTGCGGAAAGTGGCCGAGACCTTCAAGGGCGTGCCGCTCATCGCCAATATCGTCGAGGATGGCAAGACGCCTTATCTCGGCGCGAAGGCACTGGAGGCGCCGGGCTTCAGGATCGCGCTCTTTCCGGTATCGGCTTTGCTTGCCGTCACCGCGCGGCTCGAAGGCGTTTACGAGACGCTGCTGAAGGGCGAGGGCTTGCCTGCGAGCGAGCCGCGCGTCACCTTCCAGCGCTATAACGAGCTGATCGGTTTGGGCGAAATGCTGGCCGATGCGGCGGCGATAAAAGGGAAGACGGAGGCGTAATGCCGAGCTGGGGAAACATTCTGAAGCGGATCGAGAAGGGCGAGGTGGAGAAGGCGCCGCCACATGTGACGGCGCTCAATCTCTATGCCGGGAAGCTGACCGTGCTGGAGCCCGGCCGCATCCGCTACGACTGGCCGGTCGATCCCGCCTACCTGAACCCCGTCACCGTCTTCGGCGGGTATCTCGCGACGCTCGCCGACCAGACCTGCTCCTTCGCGCTGATGACCCTGCTGAAGGACGACCAGAACTTCACGACGGTGGACCTGCAGACGCATTTCTTCCGTCCGGTGACGGAAGGCGTGCTCGCTTGCGAAGGGCATGTGCTGAACGTCTCGAAGACGCAGGCTTACGTGGAAGCGGTGTTCACGAACGCGGAAGGCAAGCTGGCGCTGAAGGCGCGGGCCGTGGAGCGGATTATCGCGGCGTGAGGGATGTTCTCGGGTCTAAAATAAATAGTGTCATTCCGGCGAAAGCCGGAATCCATGGACCTTCCGGCGCATTCGTTGAGTCAGATGGACCCCCGGCTTTCGCCGGGGTGACACCTGAGATGAGCAGGGACGATGTCGAGATTACTCCGCCGCCTGCCGCGCTTCGGCGGCGCGGGCGTGGGTGACGACGAGTTTCACATATTGCGGGAAAAGTTCGGCGGGCAGGTCGTGGCCCATGCCTTCGATCAGCACATGCTTCGCGCCCGGCACCGACTTCGCCGTGTCCTCGCCGCCGGCGGGCGGGACGAGCGGATCGGCATCGCCGTGAATGACGAGGAAGGGCACGCGCACCTTCTTCAGCTCGTCCACACGGCTGCCGTCGCCGACGATCGCGGCATATTGCCGGACGCCGCGGCGCGGGCGGGCCTCGACATGGCCGAACTGGACGCCGCCGCCCTGAAGAAGAAGGACCGGCTCGAAGCCGTGATCGCGGAAAACGAGGCGGCGCTGAGGGCGTCTGGCCATTGGGGCGTGCCGCTGATGGTCTTCGAGGGCGAGCCCTTTTTCGGCCAGGACCGCTTCGGCCACCTCAAATGGCGGATGGAGCAGAAGGGGCTGACGAAGCGGGGCTGACGCGGCGGCAGGCGCTGGACCCCGACGGCCGCTCCGGATAGCCTCCGGGCTCACCCATAGAACCCGGACGGACCCCCCGAAAGATGCAACGCGACCTCGAGAGAATGAGCGCCACCGACTACGACCTCGTGATCGTGGGGGGCGGCATCACCGGCGCGAGCACGGCCTGGGACGCGAGCCTGCGGGGGCTGAAAGTGGCGCTGCTCGAAAAAGACGACTTCGCGCATGCGACGACGTCGGGCTCCTCCAAGCTCGTGCATGGCGGGCTTCGCTATCTCGTGAACGGCGAATTGAAGCTCGTGCGCGAGTCGCTCCGTGAACGGCGCATCTGGGAGAATGTCGCGCCGCATATGGTGCATCCGCTGCCCTTCGTCATCCCGACCTATGGCTGGGGCATGAAGGGGCCGCTGGTGCTGGGGCTCGGGCTGGCGCTTTACGACCTCCTTTCCTTCGACCGCAACTGGCTCTCCGACGACGACAAGAAGCTGCCGGGCTTCCGGCGCCTCTCCAAGGGCAAGGCGCTCGACCTCGTGCCCTCGCTGCGGCGCGAGGGACTGACCGGCGCCATGATCTATTACGACTGCCAGATGTTCGCGCCCGAGCGGCTCTGCCTCGAATGCATCGAAGGCGCGGCGGAATATGGCGCCGACGTTGCGAACTATGCGGAAGTGACGGGCTTCACGACGGAAGCGGCCTTCGGGCGCGGCGTGAAGGTGACGGGCGTCACCGTCATGGACGAGGTGACAGGCGCGAGCCACACGATCCGCGGACGCGTGGTGGTGAACGCCGCCGGCCCCTGGGCCGACAAGACCATGGCGATGGCGGACGAAACGCCGGCGCGCCGGCTCATCCGCTCCAAGGGCATCCACATCATCACGCGCGATCTTTCGGGCGCGCATGCGCTGGCGATCCAGTCCGCCATTGGCGGGCATTTCTTCGTCATTCCCTGGCGCGGCTATACGATCATCGGCACGACCGACACCGTGTTCGAGGACGATCCGGACGAGCTTGGCGTGACGGAGAAGGACATCGAGGATTTCCTGCGCGTCGTGAATGACGGCTTGCCGGGACTGCACCTGAAACGCGAGGACGTGATCCATTTCTATGCGGGCATCCGCCCCCTCGTCGACACGACGCCGAAGGAAGTGCCCGGCGTCGAGCAGGGCGAGAGCGCAAAGCAAGCCGAAAAGAAGGACAGCTACAATGCGAGCCGCGCGGCGGAGGTCTACGACCATGCGCCGGAAGACGCGATCGACGGTTTGATCTCGGCCATCGGCGGCAAGTGGACGACATCGCGCCACCTCGCCGAACAGGTGGTCGACCTCGCGCTGAAAAAACTCGGGAAGAGCGCGGCATGCGAAACGCAATGCACGCCGGTCTATGGCGGCGACATGGCGCGGCTGAAGACCTATGTGGAGCGCGCGCAGAAGCGGCACGCCCATCTCGCGCCCGACATCGTGGAAAATCTGGTGAACTTCCATGGCAGCCGCATCGACGAGGTGCTGGCGACGGCCGATGAGCGCCAGGGCGAGCGCGAGGCGCTGCTGAAACGGCTGGCGCCCGGCAGTCCGGTGATCGGCGTGCAGGTCGTCCATGCGGTGCGGCACGAAATGGCGCTGCATCTCGACGACATGATCTTCCGCCGCACGGGCCTCGGCACGCTCGGCCATCCGGGCGTTCCCGTGATCAAGCAGGTGGCCGAACTGATGGGCCGCGAACTCGGCTGGGATGAAACGGCGCTCGCAAACGAGATTTCCGGCACGGTGCGCCTGTTCGAAACGATAGCGGGGCGCTAGATCGTTTCCGCTGAAACGACCTAGCCGCTTTGATTTACGCAATTCCGGACGGAAAACCGCCATCTCCTTTTCAAGGAGGCACTTTTCCTGGAATTGCCTTGAGGAGGAGGAGCCGATGAGCGGGGGGATGCCGCATGTTGCCGCGATCGTGAACCCGCGTTCGGGCGGCGGCCGGACAGGCCGCGCCTGGCGCGTGATTTCGGAGACGATCGAGAAGGAACTGGGCCCCGTGCGCGCGCATTTCACGGGCGGCCCCGCGACCTCGCATTATCTGCCCGCCGCCGAACTGACGCGCGAGGCGCTGCGGGCCGGTGCGCAGCTCGTGATCGCGATAGGCGGCGACGGCACCATCGACGAAGTCGTGAACGGCTTTTTCGAGAATGGCATGGCGATCAACCCGGAGGCGCATCTCGCCGTGCTCAATGCAGGCACGGGCGGCGACTTCCGCCGCACCTTCGACTTGCCGGAGGACGCAGCCGAAGGCGTGACACGCATCGCCGCCGGCACGACGCGCCGGATCGACATAGGCAAACTCACCTTCGTGGCGCAAGATGGGCAGGAAGCGACGCGCTACTTCAACAATATCGCGAGCTTCGGCCTGTCCGGCGAAACGGTGCGCGCGGTGAACGAGGCGACCTGGCAAAAATCGCTCGGCGGCAACTTCGCCTTCACCTGGGCAACGCTGATGACGGCATGGCGGCACAAGCCGCGGCCCGTGAAGATCGAGACGGATGACGGCTTCGAGACGGTGGCGAATATCGGCCTCACTGCCGTCGCGAACGGACGCTATTTCGGCAGCGGGCTCAAGGTCGCGCCCAATGCCGAGCCCGATGACGGGTTTTTCGACGTCGTCATCATGCGCGACCTGAAATTCATGGACCTGCTGACGGGAAGCGGAAACCTGCGCGAGGGAACGCATGTGAACGGGCCGAAGGTGCAGGTGGTCCGCGCAAGGACGGTGACGGCGACGCCGCTCGGCCCGGAGCCTGTGCTCATCGACGTGGACGGCGAAGGGCCGGGACGGCTTCCCGCGCGCTTCGAGATGATGCCCGGCGCGCTGACGCTGAGGTGTTGAGGTGTACAAGATACAATGCTGCATTCCTTTATCGTCATGACCCGCTTTATGCCACTGCTGTCCGGTTTAATTTTCGAATCCAAATTTAACCGTCATGACCCGGCTTGTCCGGGTCATCCACGCCTGCCCCGGCGAAAGCCGGGGTCTTTCTTTCCTGCCTTCCGTGCCGCAAAGACGTGGATGGCCCGCATAAAGCGGGCCATGACGGTTTTGGGTTTTGAAAACGGCCCGGCTTTCTGAATTCGGAGCCGATCAGGACATCCGGGT
>JACIYQ010000164.1 GCA_014359855.1 Parvibaculum sp. | reverse complement strand
ACGCAATTTAGCCTCAATCGGGCTCGATATAATGTTGCCGTGTGAGGGCGAAGGCCGCACATTGGCTCGGTATAATTTGCGGGGTGAGCGGTTTTGAGCGGGATAGCCCGAATAGACGAACAGTCGGTCATCAAGGCTTATGCGCGCTGGGCTCCTGTTTATGACTTCTCTTTCGGCCCCGTGGCCGATGCAGGGCGCAAGCGCGCCATTGAGATCATCAACAAGCGTCAGGGTTCGCTGCTTGAAGTGGGCGTGGGAACGGGCGTTGCGCTGCCGCGCTACGCGCCGCATCTCACTGTCACCGGCATCGATCTCTCACCGGACATGCTTCGTATTGCGCGCCAGCGCGTGCGGGAGCGGAAGCTGACCAACATCGCAGGTATTTTCGAAATGGATGCGTCGGAGCTCCGTTTCGAAGATGCCTCCTTCGACACCGTCGTCGCCATGTATGTGATGACCGTGGTGCCGGACCCGGTGAAGGTTCTCAACGAACTCGAGCGCGTTTGCGCGCCGGGCGGGGAAGTGCTCATCGTAAACCACTTCGCGCAGGATCATGGCCTGCGTGGGTGGGTCGAAAGCTTCATGGCGCCCGCGGCCCGGGCGCTTGGCTGGCACCCCGATTTCCGGGTGGAGACCATTACCGACATCACGACGCTTGATCTCGTCGAGACGGTCAAGCTGAAGCCGTTCGGCCTCTTCACCATGCTGCGCTTCCGGAAAAGGGAGGAGGAGGCACCCGTCTCCGGTGTGCCCGAGGAGAGCGTTCCTGCGGCCTGAGGGGGCTGGATTTTCCAGGCATCGGGCCCGATCGCGACCTTCGGGCGATTCCTCCTATCCTCTTGCTTGACAGGCCTTTGCGACGGCCATTATATCCGGGGCTCTCGCGGGGCCCATGGCCCAGCCACCGCTCAATTCTGCGGTTTTCGGGGCGGAGTAGCTCAGTTGGTTAGAGCAGCGGAATCATAATCCGCGTGTCGGCGGTTCGAGTCCGTCCTCCGCTACCAATAAAATCAATCACTTGGATGTTGGTGCGGCCCCTGAAAAACCCCTCTGGGGACACTTTGGGGACAGTAAGCTTTGAACTTGCCTCCAACCTTGGACCGGCCGGGCTGGTAAATTCCGAGGGAGGCTTGGGCGAAACGCGGGGCCGCGTTCTTTCAGGGGCGGTCGCGGAGATCTGCGCCATCGCCTGACCGCGACGCTGGCAGCGCTGCGGCGCGCAACCGGCATCAGGCGGCACAGGCGCGTCATGACATGCGCATCTGGCAGGTCGAGTGCCGCAAGCGCACGCGGCATCCGATCGAGCTTGGCGGGCTTGTCGCCAAGGCCGGGGTCGTGGACCTGACCGGCGATGATCGCGCCATGATCTACGGTGCGCTGCTCTGGACGGCCGACAAGCTCAAAAGCGAGCAGGGTGAACACGCACGGGCGCTCTGGACCGCGAAGGGGAGGCCGGCGTTTGAAAATGACTGAAAATGCGGTGCATAACCTGCAAGCCATTGGAACCGGTGGAACGTGATCCCGCACTTAAAGTGGATGAGCGGCATTCCAGTCCTGCAGGAAAAATCGCGAAAAAATCGTCTACCTCCGAACCGGCACCCGACGGCTCAAGAAGCCGGTGTCAATGTGGAGGGCGTCCAGCTTCATCAGCGCCGTTCGCGATCTCCCTTCGACACCGCAACCAGCAAGCTGCACGGCGCGTGAGCAAGCAAGGAAGCGCCAGTGGAGCCGCGCCACCATCGCGCCAGCGCGGTCTGTTCGCGGTGGCCAACGACGATCAGCTCCGCGCCGACCTCACGGGCCATGCCCCCGATTTCTTCCGCTGGATTGCCGACGGCCAGGCGGGTTTCGACCAGCAGCCCGGATGCCTGCAGGGTCTTGGCGGTCTCCGTAAGGAGGCTGCGAACTTCCTGATATTCTCGTTCTGGCAAGTCTGAGGGAGCTGCCGCCTCAGCAAGCGCGACACCCAGTTCGTGGGCAACGACGGCGAGGAGATAGATACGGGCTTGGCAAAGCGAGGCCAGCTCGGTCCCCTGCTGCAACGCCTCGCGGCCTTGCCGGCTGCCGTCATAGGCCAGGAGGATCGTACGATACATCGTGGTTCTCCTTTCGTGATCGCGATGGGCCGGCTTTCCCCGGCCCTGTAGACAGTGCAGCCATCAGGGCCTATATCTCTGGACATTTGATAGGTGGCTATCTATTGGATATAATACAGTACGGCAACCATGCAGGCAATGAGATGACAAAGCCTCTCAACGATCAGGAACAATTCGGCCTCCGCCTCGGCTTGGTCGCCCGGCTGTGGCGCGCCGAGATCGACCGGCGGCTGGCCACCTTTGGCTTCACTGAGTCCCGCTGGTTGACGTTGTTACATCTCTCTCGCCTGCCCGAATCGGTAACCCAGCGGGAACTGGCCGAGGCGGTCGGGGTACAGGGACCGACCCTTGTGCGCACCCTCGACAGGCTTGAGGCCGAGGGGCTGATCGAGCGCCGGACAGAATCCGCCGACCGCCGCACCAAATCGGTTCACCTGCGTGCAGAGGCCGCCCCCGTCCTGGAACGGATCGAAGAGACTGCGGCGGCAGTGCGCGCGGAAATCTTCTCCGGCATATCCCATACCGAGGTGACGACCTGTCTGAAGGTCTTCGAGCAGATCGCCGGCAAGTTGGGCGGTACGCCAAGAGCGATGCAGCTTGCGCACGAAACCCCGATGGACAGGTGAGCCATGGATCAGCCTGTGAGTCACCTGGAACGCCAGAGCGATGAGACCGATCTGTCCCCGGTCGCGGATACCGAGACGGAAACGGCATCGGAGTCAGTTTCACCGCCAGCCCCTGCGCGGCCATGGCGGCTCTATGGCGCGATCCTGGCGGCGCTCATCATTCTCGGAGCCGGGGGCTGGTGGCTGTATCAGCAGGTCACCCACGTCTTTGTCACGGATGCCCGCGTCGCGGCCGACATTATCGCCCTGAGCAGCCGGGTTCCCGGCTGGGTCACGGCCGTCGAGGTCATCGAGGGAGATGCCGCCCGGAACGGCGGTGTGCTGGTCCGGATCGACGACCGGGAAAGCCGTCTGCACATTCAGGAGCTTGATGCGCAGATCGCTGGCATCGCCCGTCGCCGGGAGGAAATCGAGGCCCGAATCGCACTGACCGACCGCCAGACGACGAGCCGGATTGCTGCCAAACAGGCAGCGGTAAGGGCTGCGGAGGCCGCGCTGGCCGCAGCGGCGGCGCAACGCGATCTTGCCAGGCAGGACAATGATCGGGCTGAGAAGCTGGCGCCGAGAGGCACCATCACCCGTGCGCGCCTGGACCAGACGCGGGCGGCGCTGGAGACGGCAAAACAACAGGCGTTGAGCGCGCAGGCCAACTTGGAGAATGCCCGCGCCTCCCTTGCCGAGGCCGAAGCCGCGCGCGAGGAACTCACGGTACTCCGCACCCAGCTCGCGGAGCTTGGTCCGGAGGAGCAACGCCTGCAGGCGCAACGGGAGCGCGCGGCTCTCGATCTCAAAGACCGCATCATCGTCATGCCGTTCGACGGTGTGGTGGACCAGGTGTTCGTGGACGAAGGCGAGTATGTCACACCCGGCCAGCGTCTGCTGATGGTGCATGACCCGGAGCGCGTGCGCGTCGAGGCGAACGTCAAGGAGACCGACATCCGCTTTTTCCGGCCCGGAAAGACCGTCACGATTACCGTGGATGCCTTGCCGGGGCGGCGCTTCGAGGGCACGGTCGCGCGCGTCGGGCAGGCTGCCACCAGCGAGTTCGCCCTGCTGCCCAACCCCAATCCGAGCGGCAACTTCACCAAGATCACCCAGCGGCTTCCGGTACGCATCGCGGTCGTGCAAGACGGCGGCGAACTCAAGCCCGGCATGATGGTGGAGCTGGAGGCCAGGGCAAGTGACTAGTGCTCCACGGCCGGACAGCATCGAAGGGCTGTTCGCCCGCTTCGGCCCAGCCTATCGCTGGCTGGTCACGGCGACGGTGATGATGGGCACGATCGCGACCATCCTGACCGCCACCATCGTCAACGTGGCCTTGCCCGACATCATGGGCGCCTTCGGCATGGGTCAGGACAAGGCGCAGCTTCTGTCCACCGGCTTCCTTGCCGCGATGACCGGGACCATGCTGCTCAACGCCTGGATGGTCGATACCCTCGGCCAGCGCGCGACCTTCATGCTGGCGGTCACGGTCTTCATCGTCGCCTCCATCATGGGCGGGTTGGCTCCGGCCGAGGGCGTACTGATCCTGGCCCGCGTCCTTCAGGGCGGCGCGGCCGGCATCCTCCAGCCGCTCGCGATGCAGACGATCTTCCAGGTCTTTCCGCCGGAAAAGCGCGGCTCGGCCATGGGTATCTACGGCATCGGCGTGGTGTTGGCCCCGGCGCTGGGGCCAACCTTGGGCGGCATCATGGTGGACAGCTTCAGTTGGCGTTACGTCTTCTTCATGGCCGTGCCGTTCTGCCTCATCGGCCTGTTCCTTGCCACGCTCTTCATGCCGGGGCGCGCAGCCTCCGGTCCGCCGCGCCGGTTTGACTGGATCGGCTTCGGCCTACTGGCAGTGTTCCTGGTCACCTTGCTGAACGGATTGTCGAACGGACAACGCTATGGCTGGCTGTCCGATTCGATCCTGACCGATTTCGCCTTCGCCTTGGTCACGGGCATCGGTTTCATCGTCTGGGAATTGCGCGCACCCACACCCATGTTGAATCTCAAGCTTTTCACAAACCCGGTCTATGCCGGGGCCTCGGTTGTGGCCTTCATCTTCGGGGCGGGTATCTTCGGCTCAACCTTCTTGATTCCGCTGTTCGCCCAGACGATCCAGGGCTACACGCCGACCCGTTCGGGCCTGCTGCTGATGCCGGCGGGCCTGATCCTGGCTATCGTCTTCCCCATCGCCGGGCGGCTGAGCGACAAAACGCCGGCCTATGCCACGGTCATGTTCGGCTTGGCGCTCTTCGCGCTATCCTCGTTCCTGATGACCGGAGTGGACACGAATACGTCGTTCTGGCTGTTCGCCTGGTGGATCATGTTGGGGCGGATCGGTCTCGGCTTCATCATGCCGAGCCTGAACGCCGGCGCCCTCAAGGCCCTGCCGATGACGCTGCTCGGCCAAGGCTCTGGCGCGGTCAACTTCGTGCGCCAGCTCGGCGGTGCATTCGGCGTCAATCTTCTTTCCATTGCCCTGGAGCGCCGCTCGCATCTCTACGTGGACAGCTTCACGGCGGCGCAGCACGCGGGCAACAGCGCGACGACCGGCTTGTTGCACGATGTGACCGGCTTGCTCGCGCAGGCCGGCGTGCCGGAAGCAATCCGGCAGGCCGGGGCGATGAACTATCTCGGCCGCGTGATTTACAGCCAGGGCAATATGCTGGGCTACCGCGACAGCTTCTTTATCGTCGGCGTTATCTTCCTGGCCGCTCTTGTCCCGGCGCTGATGATGCGCCGGAGGCCCGCGCGCCCGGCGACACAGGCAAGTGAGGCCATGCGTCACACGCCTTCCTCGCAGAACGCGCCCTGGCGAGGTCAGTGAAGCCGGGTCTTGGCGCCGATTGTCGGCGGCCCAACACCTAATCGGAGTCGGAAGCAAACGGCACGGGACGGCGCGTGCTCTCCGGCCAACCCCGTGCCAGCCAGCGGCGCGAGACGCTTTCCAGGGCGTCGAATACGTCAGACGATGTCACCGCCGCCGATGTGGTAGGGTCCTTCATGGCGTTGCTTTCTTTCGAGGATATGCCACCCCGAGCCTAGAGCAATTTCCGATCACTCCGGCTCATATCCGGCATGAATGAAGTAGTTGGTGCATTCGGCAGGGGTGAATTGGTCGATAGCGCTGGCGATGGCGTCCCAGAGAAGCAGCTCACCCGATAGGATTCATCTACCGCTTTATTCATTGCGCGCGAAATGTCGGAGACTCGTGCGCTGAGTTCTCTTGGATTCTCGCGGAAAAACTGCGCTCGTCGTTCAATCTCATTCTCTGAGAGATTGGGGGACGTTTTCTTTGTTGGTTGTATATAAAAACTGATCTGATCCTCGATAGAGGAGGGGTCGGACAAATCACAATTATACCAGACCCTGCAATCCCACGGATCGTTGAAGGCTAACGGTCGAGAGAGAGGGATTCTTTCATTTGTAACCAGGTCGTTCAGTCGCTCATCGTCAAACGCGGAGTATTTGTAAAGGTATCGGACTTTTTCGCTTGCCGCCGTTTTGGCGACGAAGGGTTCTTCGTACCGATCAAAAGCCATCGACACGAACCTCCGTTGATTGAGTTACCCTTTACCTGCGCCTCACGCTCCCTCGAACAGCGCCAGCGTCCGCTTCAGCGCGAGTTCCGCCGCTGCCTTGTCATAATTGTTGCGGCGGTCGGAGTTGAAGCCGTGGTCGGCGTCGTAGACATAGACCTTCACTTCCGGACGCGCCGCCTCGATCGTGCGCACGTCTTCCAGCGGGATGCCCTTGTCCTTCTCGCCGAAGTGGCAAATCGTCGGGCATTTCGGGCTTTCATCGATGAACTGCTTGATCGCGCCGCCGTAATAGCAGGACGCCGCGTCGAGTCCGTTCGCGCGGCAGGCCGCGACCCAGGCCACCGTGCCGCCATAGCAATAGCCGGTGATGAAGACCTTCGCGCAGCCGTCGGCGCGCAGCTTGTCGATGCACATCTGCGCGTCGAGCACCGTGTTCTCGTAAGGATTGTCGGCGCGGAGCTTCAGCGATTCCTGAATGTCCTCCTGGGAGTAGGTCGCCTGGAAGTCCTTCACCTGCCGGTCGTAGAGCTGCGGTGCCAGCACGTCATAGCCGCGTTCGGTATAGCCGTCGCAGAGATCCTTGATATGCGCGGTGACGCCGAAGATTTCCATGATCAGCACGAGGCCACCTTTGCGCGTGCCCTCCGCTTTCGCGTGGTAGCAGAGGATGTCGGCGCCGTCGCCGCTCTTCAGCGTGATTTCCTTGCCCTTGCGTGCCATCCCGTTCCTCCTCCTTGTCTACTCGCCTCGCGGGTGCCTCCGCTGGATCAGCCCCTGGCCGATGAAGTTCAGCACGGTTTCGCCGTTCTGGTTCACGCCGGTATTGCGGCTCCTCACAATGCCCCAGCCCGGCCTTGTCCGCATGTCGAGTTTTTCGATCACTTCCGAAGAATAGCTGATCGTATCGCCCGCGCGTACCGGCGCCGGCCATTTCATGTCGAGAAAGCCGGGGGAGGGGCCTCCTGCCGGCGGCTTGCGGCCATCGGCGTCGAGCGGTTCGTCGCGGCCCTGCCGCGCGGCAATCATCAGCTTCATCCAGGTCGCGGAGGTATGCCAGCCGCTCGCCGTCAACGTGCCGAAGGGGCCGTCCTTCGCCGCTTCCGCATCGGTATGAAAATATTGCGGATCGTATTTCGTCGCGAAGGCGACGATCTCTTCCGCCGTGAAGGTGTGGCTGCCCAGATCCAGGCGGCTGCCGATCTTTATGTCTTCGAACCAGGGCATCGTTCAGCTCTCCGCCTCCTCGCCGGGATGACGGCGGCCATACATGGCCCAGCCTTCCATGGTCATCACGACCTCGTCCTTCTGGTTCAGCACCTCGGTGCGGAACTTCGTGAGGCCCATTTCCGGACGGCTCTTCGAGGCGCGGCGTTCCGTGCATGTCCTCCGTAGGCGGATCACATCGTCAACATAGACGGGCTTCTTCCAGCGCACCTCGTCCACGCCCGGCGCGCCCAGAGAGGCGCTTTCGAGAATGTAGCCATCGCACATCATGCGCATCGCCATGGCGCAGGAGTGCCAGCCGCTCGCGCAGAGCCCGCCAAGGATCGACTGCTTCGCCGCCTCCTCGTCGAGGTGGAAGGGCTGCGGGTCGAACTCGCTCGCGAATTCGAGGATTTCTTCCTTCGTCACGTTCTTGCGGCCGAATTCGACCGTTTCGCCGACGGGGAAATCTTCCCAGAAATATTTTGGCTCGCTCATGCGCCGGGTCAGATTTTTTGCTCTGTATACAAATGAATTGTCATGCCCGGACCTGATCCGGGCATCCAGGGGCCGGTGGCTCCGTGCGGGCGGCCCTGGATTGCCGGGTCAAGCCCGGCAACGACGAAAAAGGGGGGACAATTTTTATTCATCTTTCGTTCCCGTCCGCCGTTCGCCGTCAAACCGGGGAGTGATTTTCTCCGGCGCGGCCGGCGAGGTCCATGTGACGTTTCAATGACATTTCGATGACAGTCGCCGCTCTTTATCCCCGTTTTCGCTCCCGGGGGAAACTTGTCCCCGTCCGCCGGAACCCGTGCCGTGATGGCCTCCATGTTCCTCAATTCGCGAAGCGGAAATGCATCACATCGCCGTCATGAACCACGTAGTCCTTGCCCTCGAGGCGCATCTTGCCCGCGTCCTTCGCGCCCTGTTCTCCGCCCAGCGATATGTAGTCGTCATAGGAGATCGTCTCTGCACGGATGAACCCTTTTTCGAAGTCCGTGTGGATGACGCCCGCGGCGGCGGGCGCGCGGGTGCCGCGCGTGATCGTCCACGCACGCGTCTCCTTCGGACCCACCGTGAAATAGGTGATGAGATCGAGCAGCGTGTAGCCGACGCGGATGAGGCGCGACAGTCCGGGCTCGTGGAGACCCAACGTTTCGAGATATTCGTCGCGGTCGGCGGGCGGCAGTTGCGCCAGTTCCTCCTCGATGCGCGCGGAGATCACGACCCATTGCGCGCCCTCGGCCTTCGCCTTCTCTTCGACGAGCTTCGAATATTCGTTGCCCGTCGCGGCGGAAGCCTCGTCCACGTTGCAGACATAGAGCACGGGTTTCGAGGTGAGGAGGTTCAGTCCCTCCCATGCCTTCATGTCGTCGTCGGCGATCTTGTTTTCGGCGGTCGCGATGCGAGCGGGCTTTCCTTCGCGCAGATAGGCGAGCGTGAGGTTCATCAGCTCGACCTGCAGCTTTGCGTCCTTGTCGCCACCCTTCGCCTTCTTCTCGTTCGAGACGACGCGTTTTTCGAGGCTGTCGAGATCGGCGAGCATCAGTTCCGTTTCGACGATTTCGGCGTCGGCCAGCGGATCGATGCGGTTCTCGACATGGGTGATGTCGTCGTCAACGAAGCAGCGCAGCACATAGGCGACCGCGTCCACCTCGCGAATGTTCGCGAGGAACTGGTTGCCGAGGCCTTCGCCTTTCGATGCGCCTTTCACGAGGCCGGCGATGTCGACGAAGGTAAGCCGCGTCGGAATGATTTCCTTGCTCTTTGCGACGTTGCAGAGCTTGTCGAGACGCGGGTCCGGCACCGCCACCTCACCGACATTCGGTTCGATGGTGCAGAAGGGATAGTTCGCGGCCTGCGCGCTCGCCGTCTGCGTCAGCGCGTTGAAAAGCGTGGA
>JACIYQ010000163.1 GCA_014359855.1 Parvibaculum sp. | reverse complement strand
GCGCTCGCGCCGGAAAAGCGCGTCACCATCGCCGAGGTTTCGGATGCATTCGCCATTTCACGCAACCATCTGACAAAGGTCGCGCATGAATTGGGAAAGGCGGGCTTCGTGGAAACGCTGCGCGGGCGTGGCGGCGGCCTTCGTCTCGCCCGTCCCGCCGGCGAAATCGTCATCGGCGATGTCGTCCGCGCCATGGAAGAGGATTTCAGGATCGTCGAGTGTTTCGACCGCGCCACGAATGGCTGCTGCATCGCGCCCGCCTGCCGTCTGAAGCGTGTTCTGAAGGACGCCGTCGACGCCTGGCTCGCGGTCCTCGACGGCGCAACGCTCGGCGACCTCGTCGCGACCCCCCGTCCCCTCCGCCGTCTGCTCGCACTCACAGGCTGAGTTTAGTTGCCGTCTGTCTTCCCACCCCCTCGGGGAGGGGTAAACCTCTACCCGAACGAGAACCCGGAATGCGGCCTCAGCGCCTCGCGCTCGCGCCGCGCCTCGCGGCGTTCCTCCGCGGCCTCGCGCCGGTCCACCTTGTTCCCGTCCTTCAGCGACGAGCGTCCTTCGGGAATCGGATCGAGCGACGACAGAAGCTCTACAACCCCGGGGGTAAGTTTGAGCGGCGTCCGTCCGTAACTTGTCCCCGAAACGCCGGAACCGCCGCCACCCGAAACCGGGGACAACAGGGCCGCGCCGCGCGTCGCATATCCCGTGCGGATATCCCCGCTGGCGAGATCGGCAGGCGCGCCGGAACCGTTTGTGACGTTTTGATGACGTTTCGATGACAGTCGGGCATTGCCGGCGAGTTCGGCGATCCGCGCCGCGTCCGCGCCCTCATGTTTCGCGACGAGGTTCGCATGCACCTCCGCCGCGCTGCGGGGGGTGCCGTCCTTGGCGTAGAAGATGGAGCGGTTCGCCGCCGCCGCCGCCGGAAAAAGCATGTCCGCACGGGCATTTGGCGTCTCTTCCGAAGCCTCGATCAGCTTCGCCGCCCCGCCCGCGCCGAGGAAATGCGCGATGTAGAGTTCGCCCTCGCTCGCACTCCGTCCGATCCGGCTTTCCAGGATTTCGGCGCTATCCTGCGTATAGGCGCCCGCCATCAGCGCCGACGCATGCGGATCTTCGCGCAGGGCAAGAATTTCCGCCCTTTGGGCAGCATTTGCCACTGTGTAGCGGCCCTTGGCGGTCTCCGTAATGGCCTCTGCATAAGACCCGAGACCGAGTTCCGCGCCGTGTTTTTTCAGCGTGCCGAGCCAGCTCTGCTCGGTGAACTGAAAAAGTCCGAGCGCACTGGAAGTCTTTGATTTCGCTTCGTAATCGAGGCTCGACTCGCGCATCGCCGTCTTCAGAAGATAGTCGAAATCCGTGCCCGTACGGACGCTCGCGGACTTCAGCGCCGTCGCGATCGTGGGTTGCAGGGCAATGATTTCGACAAGGCTCATGGGGCCGCTTCCTTCCTTCACTGCGCGGAAGGACGCAAGCCTCATGCCAGACAAATTGCCATTCCATCTGGCGGAAATCTTGTGTTTTTCACAAGCATTCCCGTGCCGCCGCGCTAGGCTGCCTCAAAAGCGCGGAGCAAAGCTTCGCAAAGCCGCGCGGGCCCCTCTGCCTTGCAGGAACTGATGCCGAACCAGATGCGTGGCTTCGCGTCCGCCGTCATGATCTTCGTCGTCAACATCATCGGCCTCGGCCTCGGGCCCACCTCCATCGCGCTCGCGACGGACTACATCTATGGCGACGAGATGATGCTCCGCTACTCGCGTGTGCTCGTTCCTGCGGTCGTTCTGGTGCTTGCCGTGATCCCGGGCATACTCGCGCTACGCCCCTACACGGAAAGCCTCGACTACCTGAAGCGCTGGAGCGCGGAACACGAAAGATAGATAAAAATCAGAAGGTTAAATGGTAAACCGAATCTTGATCATGAATTTGACGGCAAGTCGCGCCGCGCCTTGATTCAAAACCTGAGGGCCATAAACCGGAATATGAGGAGAGAAGGCGAAGTCCCTGCCCTGCGCGGTGACACGGACTTGTCCACAGGCCGTCAGACGGCCTTGCCGTAGAGCCCGAAGCGCCATGAGGTTGCGCCGGTGCTCGCACCGATGCGCGCGCCCTCTTGCACCACCCGCAGCTTCGGCCGCCCTGCATCGAGGCGGCCCCGCGTGCGCGCCTGGGCCAGCTTGAAACGCAGCAGCGCCTCGTCATAGGGCTTCACGAGATAGTCGTCCGCCCCGGACTCGATGGCCCGGCGGATCGAAGCCGCCGACCCGTCCGACGTGACGTGGAAAAGGCAGAGATCCTTGCCCCCCGCCTGCGCGCGGACCGCCTCGATGAGCGGTTTGCCTACAGCCGTTTCGAGCCTCGTCTCGGCAAGCACGAGATCGGGTCCGGTCGCGGCAATGAGCGCCAGCGCCTCTTCAGCCGAGGCAGTGCCCGCCACGCGAAACCCCAGCCGTTCGAGCATGTGGCTCGCGGCGCGGCGCGCTTCGGCTGAAATGTCGGCAACAAGGGCGTTGACCAAGCGTCCGTCTCCTGAGTGCGGGCAAACCCGTCTTCAGCTGGGACACTAGGCGCTGAGTCTTAAACCAATCGTTAACCGTGAGGCCGCCTACCCATGAAATCCGAGACGCAGCTTTTCGACCAGCGCCCGCGCCTCCTCTTGCCCATAGGGCTCTGCCGTACCCACGCCCCACACAGGCCCCGGCCAGGCCGCATCCACCGAAAAGCGGGCAATCACATGGACATGGAGCTGCGGCACCATGTTCCCCAGCGCCGCCACGTTCATTTTCTCCGCCGCTGACGCCTCGCGCAGGACCGCCGAGGCCAGGTCGATCTCGGCATGAAAATCGGGCTTCTCGCCCGCCGCGACATCGTCGAAATCCCTCAGCCCCTCCCGCCGGGGAACCAGGATAACCCACGGAAACCGCCGGTCATTCATCAGCAGCGCCCGGCAGAGCGGCAGGTCGGCAATGAGCAGCGTATCCGCCGCCAGCCTCTCATGAAGTTCGAACGCCATGAGTCAGGCAGCCACTGGACGTGCACGCTCAATGCGTTCGCGCCGCTTTGGAGTATTGAGCGCTTCCCAGACATCGTTGCGCTGCTGCGTGTTGAGCCAGAAATCCGGGCTCATGTCGAACACCCGCGCAAGGATCAACGCCGTATCCGCGGTGATCGCCCGCCTGTCGTTGCACAACTCGTTTACATGCTTGCGGGGCACACCCATTTTCTCGGCCAGGTCGCCCTGGGTAAGCCCGAGAGGAACCATGAACTCCTCCGTCAGGACCTCCCCAACGCTTGCAGGCTTTCTTTTTGTCACGCGCATATTCGTTTCCTAACGGTATTCATGGCTGTCGAGGTGAACATTCATTGCCTCTCCCCGGTCGCCGTCCCATTCGAAAATCAGGCGCCACTGTCCATTGGCCCGGATGGAGTGCCACCCCTTGAGGCGACCGCTCAGTTTCTCGAAATGATTGCTCGCAGGCACCCTTAAATCCTGGTCGCAAACTGCGTCGTCAATCATCTGCAGCTTCCGAAACAGCCTGTCGGCTATATCTGCCGGTATCTTCTTCGACCGCTTGTCCTTCTCGAAAAAATCGCCGAGCCAGCTATCCCGGAACCCGCCCGTCACCTGCCGCTCCTCCGGTAATCCCTATGTACCGCTCAACGGTACAATTTTCAAGATAGCCTCAATAAGACTTCGGCAGGTCGAGCACCCGCTCGGCGATGAAGCTCAGGATCAGCTCCCGGCTCACCGGCGCGATGCGCGCGATCATGATCTCGCGCATATAGCGCTCCACGTGAAACTCCTTGGCATAGCCCATGCCCCCATGGGTCATGATCGCGGTCTCGCAGGCCCGGAAGCCCGCTTCGGCGGCGAGATACTTGCCCGCATTTGCTTCCGCGCCGCAATTTTCGCCCGCGTCGTAGAGCGAGGCTGCCTTGAACACCATCAGGTTCGCCGCCTCGAGCTCCGCCCATGAGCGCGCCAGCGGATGCTGGATCGCCTGATTCTTGCCGATAGGCCGTCCGAAAACTTCACGGTCCCGCGCATAATCGGTCGCCTTCTTCAGCGCGATCCGTCCGACACCCACCGCCTCCGCGCCGATCAGCACGCGCTCGGGGTTGAGCCCGTGCAGGAGATAGTGGAAGCCTTTCCCCTCCTCGCCGATCATGTCTTCCTTCGGCACTCTCAGCCCGTCGAAAAACACGGCATTCGAATCCACGGCCTTTCGCCCCATCTTCTCGATCTCGCGCACCTCTGTCGCCCCGCCGCGATCGAGATCGGTATAGAAAAGCGACAATCCTTCCGTCGCCTTGGCGCATTTTTCCTTCGGCGTCGTCCGCGCGAGAAGCAGAATCTTGTTCGCGGTCTGCGCCGTCGAGGTCCACATCTTCCGCCCATGGACGACGTAGAAATCGCCATCCCGCTCCGCCCGCGTCGAAATGGCCGTCGTGTTGAGCCCCGCATCGGGTTCGGTCACGCCGAAGCAGCAGCGGTCCTCGCCCCTGATCAGCGGCGGCAGGTTCCTCTCCTTTTGTTCGTCCGTCCCGAAGACGACGACCGGCATCGGTCCGAAGAGGTTGATATGGATGGCGGATGCCCCCGAGAGACAGGCCCCGGACTCCGCGATGGTCTGTGCGACGATCGCCGCCTCCGTCACGCCGAGCCCCGAACCGCCGAAAGCTTCCGGCATCGCGACGCCAAGCCAGCCACCCGCCGCGATGTCGCGCACGAAGTCTTCCGGGAAGCCGCCGTCGCGGTCGTGAGCCAGCCAATAGGCGTCGTCATATTTGGCGCAGATGCGCTTTACCGCATCGCCGATCGCCTGCTGTTCCTCGTTGAACCGGAAATCCATTTATCCTCCCCACGCGCCGTTTCGTGTACTCTCGCGCGAGGCTATAATCTAGCCGGGAGCGGGATGACGATACAGCCTGCAGTAATGAAGGACGAGGACCAGCATGCCGGGACTTTATTTCGAGGAATTCGAGGAGGGGCACGTGTTCAAGCACCCGATCAGGCGCACGGTGACGGAGACGGACAACGTCCTCTTCTCCACCATGACCATGAACCCGGCCGCCCTCCACCTCGACCACCACTATGCCGCAACGGAAACCGAATTCGGTAAGCCATTGGTGAACAGCCTCTTCACCCTCGGCCTCATGATCGGCATCTCGGTGAACGACACGACGCACGGCACCACTATCGCCAATCTCGGCATGACGGACATTTCCTTCCCGAAGCCCGTCTTCCAGGGCGATACGCTCCGCATCGAAACCCGCGTCGTCTCGAAGCGCCGCTCGAAATCGCGACCGCTTGCGGGCATCGTCACCTTCGAGCACAAGGCCCACAACCAGCATGGCGTCGAAGTCGCCACCTGCATTCGCCAGGCTTTCATGCACGCCAAGGGTCCGGGGGAACACTGAGAGATGCGGTCCTTCCTCTTCGTTCCCGCCGACAGCGAAAAGAAACTGTCGAAAGCAGCAAGTTGCGGCGCCGACGCGCTCATCCTCGACCTTGAGGATTCCGTCGCCCTCTCCGCCAAGGATGCAGCGCGCAGCGCCGCCGTCGCCTATCTCAAGACGGCGGACCGCTCAGGACCCAAACTCGTGCTGCGCATCAACGCGCTCGACACGCCCTTCTGGGAAAAGGATCTCGAGGCCGTCATCCCGGCGAAGCCCGACATGATCGTCGTGCCGAAAACGCTTTCCGGCGATTGCGTGAAGAAAGTCGGAGACGCCGTCGACAAGCTCGGCGGCGCGAAGGATATCGGCATCGGTTGTGTGGCAACCGAAACCGCCGCTTCGCTCTTCACCCTCGGCACTTATGGAGGGTCGCATCCGCGTCTTGCCTTCCTCACCTGGGGAGCGGAAGACCTCGCGGCCGCGCTCGGCGCGCGCGACAACAAGGACGAAAGCGGTCTCTACACCGGCCCCTACCGGCTCGCGCGCACGCTGACGCTGCTCGGCGCCGTCGCCGCTGGCGTTCAACCGGTCGATAGCATCTGGAAGGATTTTCGCGACGAGAAAGGCCTCGAAGCGGAAGCCCGTGCCGCCGTCCGCGACGGGTTTACGGGCAAGATGGCAATCCATCCCGCCCAGGTCGCGATCATCAATGAAGTCTTCACGCCGAGCGAGACCGACCTCGCCCATTCGCGTGCGGTCGTCGCCGCCTTCGAACAGGCCGGCGATGTCGGCGTCGTCGCGCTTGAGGGCGTCATGCTCGATATCCCGCATCTGAAACAGGCGCGCGCCCTTCTCGCCCGCGCCGGACATTAGAAACGGGACCGATGAAACCTGCCGTCTTCCTCGCCCTTCCGCTTGGCAAACCTTTCGAGCGGAAACTTTCGGGGCGCTTCACCGTCGTCACTCGTCACCGATCCCGCGCAACGTGCCGAGGCCGAAGCCCTCGTGACCATCGGCGCGAATGTCACGGATGCGGCGCTGATGGATGCCATGCCGAAACTGAAACTCATCTGCTGTTTCGGTTCGGGCCACGAAGGCGTCGACGTCGCGGAAGCGGAGCGGCGAGGCGTAAAGGTTACGAACACGGTTGGCGCTGACGCCGCGACCGTCGCCGATCTCGCTGTCGCGCTGCTTCTCGCGTCGATCCGCAAGGCCGTGGCGGCGGACAGGATCGCCCCCGTGCCGGCAAATGGCGGGGCGACAGCCCGGCGCCGCTCCTCTTCCTGCGCGGGCTGACGGGTCGCAAGATCGGCATTGTCGGCCTCGGCGCCATCGGCCTGAAGATCGCCAAACGCCTCGAAGGCTTCGAAACCGAAATCGGCTATTTCGGACGCAATGAGAAGCAGGGCATTCCCTACCGCTATTTCCGCTCCGTGCTCGACCTCGCCACATGGGCCGACACGCTGATCCTCGCTCACCGTGCCGGCGAAACGAACCGCCACCTCGTGAACGCGGCGGTGTTGAAAGCGCTGGGTCCCGAAGGCCATGTCGTCAACATCTCGCGCGGCGCCGCCGTCGACGAAGACGCGCTCATCGCCGCGCTGAAGAGTGGAACGATCGCAGGCGCCGCCCTCGACGTCTTCGAAGACGAGCCGAACCCGCGCGCCGATCTCGACGCCTTCTTCTCGGGAAAGCCGTTGCTCAATCCGGTGACGGCGGCATAAGGCACCTACAGAAAGCGGATCGCGAGCCCCAGCACGGCGGCAACGCCGAGCACGAGCAGCATCCCGGCCTTGAACCTCAGCACGGCAATGACCGCCGCCACGCTGAGGGCCAGCGCCCAAGGATCGAGCGTTGCGACATTCGGCACAAACAACCTGAAGACCGTAAAGCGCGCTTCGGCCACCTCGCCGAACAGCACATGAAGCCCGAACCAGACCGCAAGGTTCGCGATCACGCCGACGACCGCCGCCGTAATCGCGGTGAAGGCGGCGTTGAGGCTCGTCACGTTCCGGAGCCGCTCGACATAAGGCGCGCCGAGAAAAATCCACAGGAAACACGGCGCGAACGTCACCCAGGTCGTGATCGCCGCGCCCGCGATCCCGCCGGCCATCGGGTCGAACCCGGTCTCACCGCGATAGGCGCCCAGGAAGCCCACAAACTGCAGCACCATGATCAGCGGCCCCGGCGTCGTCTCGGCAAGACCAAGCCCATCCAGCATTTCGCCCGCATTGAGCCAGCCGAAATTCTGCACGGCCTCCTGCGCCACATAGGCAAGCACCGCATAGGCACCGCCAAAGGTAACGACCGCCATCTTCGAAAAGAAGACCGCTTCCTGCGTGAAAACGTGTGTGGTGCCGAATGCGAGCACCAGCACAGCGACGGGCACCATCCAGACCACCAGCCCGATGACGAGCGTTGCAATCGTGCGGAGAAAGGATCGCCCGGCACCGGCGCCACTTCCATTTGCCGTTCCTTCCTCCTCTGCCGGCAATGCCTCACCGAAAACCGAAGGCGAAACGCGCACAGCCGCAAACCCGAAAACCGCCGCGCCCAACACCACCACCGGAAAAGGAACGTCGAGGAAGAAGATCGCCGCAAACGCCCCCGCCGCCACGGCATAAAGTGCGCGCGTCTTCATCACGCGCTTCGATATGCGGATCAGCGCCTCGATCACGATGGCGAAGACTGCCGCCTTGATGCCGAAGAAGAGCGCCTCCACGAAGGCAAGCTCCGCATAGGCCGCGTAAAGCACGCTCAGGGCCAGCATCACCACGACGCCCGGCAGGATGAACAGGAGCCCCGCCGCAAGCCCCCCTCTCACGCCATGCAGCAGCCACCCCGAATAGGTCGCGAGCTGCTGCGCCTCCGGTCCCGGCAGCAGCATGCAGAAATTCAGCGCATGCAGGAATTGCGGCTCGGAAAGCCACTTCTTCTCTTCCACGAGAATGCGATGCATGAGGGCGATCTGTCCCGCCGGGCCGCCGAAACTCAGAAGGCCGATCTTCACCCAGACGCGGAAAGCCTCGCGGAAAGGCACAGAACTGGCGTTGGTCATATCGTTAATGGCCTCTCCGGGGGCGATTCATGAGCTCGGCCCGGCAATATGACACCCTATTGCGACGCTCGCAGCCGCTTGTTCGCCTTCGCGGCTCGCTGGAGCATTGACGCACCGCCCGGCGCTGTGCAGTTTGAGCCCCCATTCTGAAAGCGTATCTGCCTGAAAGGGTATCGGCTTGACGACGCAATCCCCGGAAGCGCCCGCGCTTCCCGAGCACTATCGCGAAATCCTGACGCTGATGAAGGAAGGCCGCCGCAAGGTGGCGGAGGAGCGCTGCCGCGCCCTGCTCGCC
>JACIYQ010000162.1 GCA_014359855.1 Parvibaculum sp. | reverse complement strand
ATGCGAGGGGGAGGGATTTTCCGCCGCGAAGAGGAAAGTCTTCGTGGAAATTAAACGCCTGACAGCGCGTAGGGTTTCACGGCGATCCAGCGTTCCGGCACGCCATATTTTTCGAGCGTCGCGGCAACGGTCGCCGCGCGCTGTTCGGCCTCCCGCTGCGTCGAAAGATCGGACGACATCATCGCAGCTTGCGAAGGCGCCACCGTGACGTTCTGCAAGCCGCGATAGGTGATCTCTTCGGCGGCGGCGCGCAGCGCCACTTCCGCCTTGTCGTTCGTGCTGGTCCAGCCTTCGGCGAAATAGATCGGGAAGACGACGCGCTCGGCATCGTTCACGCCATAGCCCCGCGTGCGCGGTGCGGCGGGATCGACGGCGCTGACCGTGATCATGCGTTCCTCGATCCCGATCGTCTGCACCTCCGCGCTCACCGCCGGGCGGGGAAGGGGAAGCGGGTCCGATGCCGCCGTGTTCGCCACGAGCGCGGTCGCGATCGCGATGCTGAGGCCAAGAGCGGCAACGAGGGTCAACGGCTTCATCTTCAGTCCCCTTCCATTTTCACGGGCCGGCGTCCACGCATTCGATGCGGTCCGCCTTCGACTTTCTCAATATGGAAAACGAATGTGACCCCATGCAGGTCCGCACGCGGCGGTTACGGGGAAATTTCAAGGCAACATTGGGGCACCCCCAATCTCGTCATTGGAGCACCCGGAAATCGTCGCGATTCGCGCGGCTCAATGTTCAAATTCCAACAGGTCACCTGCCTCGCCCCTACGGAAAATGACCGAGATTCCGCTTTGATGCGCCTTCCGGGGCGTTTATGGTGCGCCTCAACCAGGGCCGGACCATCCAGAAAAAGACGGCAAACGCCGGACCGTCCAAGCATCAAAACCGGCTCTTTAAAGCCAGCTAACCCCTTCGGGAGACCGTCCATGTCCAGAGAAGCAGTCATCGTGTCGACCGCGCGTACCGGCCTTGCCAAGTCCGGCCGCGGCGGCTTCAACAACACTCACGGCGCCGCCATGGCCGGCCATGCGATCAAGCACGCCATCGAGCGCGCAAAGATCGACCCGGCCCAGGTCGAGGACGTGCTCATGGGTTGCGGCGCGCCCGAAGGCGCGACCGGCATGAATGTCGGCCGCCTTGCGGCGATCTGGGCGGGCTGCCCCGTCACGACGTCGGGCACCACGGTCAACCGCTTCTGCTCCTCGGGTCTCCAGACGATCGCCATGGCCGCCGGCCGCATCGTCAACGAAGGCGTTCCCTGCGCCATCGGCGCGGGCGTCGAGTCGATCTCGCTCGTCCAGATGGGCGGCCAGAACCTCAATCGCCTGACCGAAGAAAAGCTCATGCAGGAAAAGCCCGAGCTCTGGATGGCGATGATCGAGACCGCCGAACTCGTGGCCGAGCGCTATGGCGTCTCCCGCGAATATCAGGACGAATACGCGCTCCGCAGCCAGCAGCGCATCGCCGCCGCGCAAGCGGCCGGCATCTTCAAGGACGAGAT
>JACIYQ010000161.1 GCA_014359855.1 Parvibaculum sp. | reverse complement strand
CTCGTGGACGAGGATACGGACGAGGAAGTGACCTACCAGATCGTCGGCGAGGTCGAGGCCGATGTGAAGAAGGGCCGCGTCTCCATCACCTCCCCCATCGCCCGCGCGCTGATCGGCAAAGCGGCCGGCGACAGCGTGGAAGTTGTGACGCCCGGCGGCGGCAAGAGCTACGAAATTCTGAAAGTCCGGTTCGGGTAGGCTGCCGATACCAGCAACAAGACATACTAAATCCGTCACGGCCCGGCTCGTCCGGGCCGTCCACGTCTTAGCTGAATCACCGAAAGAAAGACGTGGATGGCCCGCATGAAGCGGGCCATGACGAATTCTGTAGGTGCCAGTTAGGATTTCTGCCTACTGATTAGTAGGCAATCCCAACGTCAACACACCCCCAAATGAACATTCCTAGAGATCCTAAGCAGGCTACAATAGTTAGTCGATTCAGCCATACCCCCTGCGTCCATATGCGCTTCGAGTTAGCCGTCTCCTCGACATAGGGCCATTCCCATTTCTTTGGGCGCTCCATAAGACTGCGGGCATATGCCGAATTGGTCAGATATCCAAAGCTTGCAGCAAAGACCGCAAGGCCTGCCCCCCACGCAAATTTGCCTAGGGCACCGAGGAATGCGACTAGCACCGCGGTGTTATGGGCGTGCTGCTGTGTGTCTGAAGAAAAAACACTTGCCAAAAACCCAAGAAGAGCAATCGACGCCCCGCCATTCAGGAGAAGAAGTGATCGCAAAGCCAAGTTGCCGGATTCTACGGAAGCATTCTCCAATGCCTCCACCCGGCGATCATGGTTACGAAATACCTCTCGTGCCCAATTCTCTTGTTCCCCGTTCAAAATTTTCTCCCACCTACTTTCTGGTCGGTGATGGACTTCCAGCCCCTACTCCTCTTCCAGCATTTCCACCGGCACACCCGGCTCGTGCTTCGAGCGGCGGATGGTGAGCGAGGTGCGCACGCTCGCGACATTCGGCGCGGGCGTGAGCTTCTCGGTGAGAAAACTCTGGAAGGTGGAGAGGTCCGGCGCGACGCACTTCAATATGAAGTCGATCTCGCCGTTCAGCATGTGGCATTCGCGGACCAGCGGCCAGGTCGCGACTTCGGCCTCGAAGGCCTTGAGGTCCGCTTCGGCCTGGCTGTGCAGCCCGACCATGGCGAAAACCGTTACCTCGAAGCCGAGCGCGCGTCCGTCGAGATCGGCGTGATAGCCCTTGATGAAGCCCGCCGTCTCAAGCGCCCGCACACGGCGCAGGCAGGGCGGCGCCGAAATACCGGCCCGAGAAGCCAGGTCGACATTGGTGATCCGCCCGTCCGCCTGCAATTCGGCAAGAATCCTGAGATCGATATGATCGAGCTTTGCCCGCTTCATTAGGTGCCCCGCGCGGTCGTGCCGCATTCGGCGTGACTTGTGGCTTCCGGCGTTCTACTTACTCTGATCGACGCCGCGTTTCAGCAATAATATTACCGGATAGCGCACGAATATGTCCCAAAAGCTCGATTCCAACCTGACCTGCTGGGTGCTGACCAACGGCATGGCGGGCTTCGAGGTGCAGGGAATTGGCATCGCCGAGGCGCTGGGCCTCACGCCTGTCATGAAGCGCGTCTCCCCGCCCGCGCCCTGGAAATGGCTCGCGCCTCACGGCCCCGCCGCACCGGACACGGGCATCGCGCCGCCCTGGCCTGACCTCCTCATCGCCTCTGGCCGCCAGTCGATCCCCTATGCGCGGATGATTGCCCGCAAATCCGGCGGGCGAACCTTTACCGTGGTCCTGCAGAACCCGCGCGTCGCCCCCTCGAATTTCGATTTCGTCTGGGCCCCCGCGCATGACCGGCTCGAAGCGCCGAACGTGCTCTCGACCGTCGTCTCGCCCCACCGTCTGACCAAGGCCCGCCTCGCCACGGAAGCGGAAGCCTTTGCGGCCGCGGTCGCGCATCTGCCTCATCCGCGCGCCGCCGTGCTGATCGGCGGCACAAACTCCGTGTACAGCCTGACGGAAGAAACTGCGGCGCACATCGCAGCGCAGCTCGGTGCCGTGGCGGACAGCGGCGCGGGGCTGATGGTCACTCCCTCGCGCCGCACCGGCGAGCGGCAGACGCGCATTCTCAAGGACGAGCTGAAGGACAAGCCCGCTGTCGTTTGGGACGGTACGGGCGCCAACCCCTATTTCGGGTTTCTGGGGCTCGCCGACGCGGTCATCGTCACCTGCGACTCGGTCAACATGGTCGGCGAGGCCGCCTTCACCGGAAAGCCCGTCCACGTCATCGAACTCGAGGGCGGCCGGTCGCGCAAGGAGGCGAAGTTCCGCCGCTTTCTCGATGCCATGTACGAGAGCGGTGCGGCGCGGCCTTTCATGGGCACGCTTGAAAGCTGGGAGTACGAGCCATTAAATGCTACCGATGAGATCGCCAAGGCGATCGCGGCTCGCTTCGCGGCGCACATCGAGAAACAAAGGCCGCAAGCAAAAAAGGGTTAATCGGGTGCGGCAATTGGATGCCGCGACATTTGGGACGTTGCGGGTTCCGCCCCGATCTCCGCAAAATCGCCCGCGAAACGAATACTCGTGTGCGGCAGACCCGGACGGGCGGCTGGAAGGTAAATGGCATCATGAGCCTCATCGACATTGAAGCACTGCGCGCGACGCCGCTGAAAACGGATCCTTACGAATATCTCGTGGTCCCCGCCTTCGTGACAGGCAAGGCGCTCGACAGCGTCATCGCCGACTTCCCCAACATCGAGTCGACAGGCTCCATCCCGCCAAGCGAGCTCGACATTCACGGCAGCTTCGACAAGCTGCTCCAGGAGATGAACGGGTCCGAGTTCCGCAAGGCAATCGAGGAAAAGTTCAACGTCGATCTCTCCGGGCGGCCGAGCATGTTCACGATCCGCGGCCACTGCGCGCGGAACAACGGCAAGATTCACACCGACACGCCGTCGAAGATCATCACAATTCTCCTCTACCTGAACCAGGAATGGGAAGCCGGTGGCGGACGCTTGCGCATCCTGCGTTCCGCGACCGATCTCAACGACGCGACCGACGAAGTCTCGCCCAATGGCGGCACGCTTCTCGTCTTCAAGCGCTCCGACAAATCCTGGCACGGGCACGAACCCTTCGAGGGCCAGCGCCGCGCCATCCAGATGAACTGGGTACGCGACGAAGACGTCGTCGCCCATGAGCAGCGCCGTCACCGTTTCACCTCGACGCTGAAGCGTCTCAATCCGTTCGGTTCGCGCGCGCGCGAAACGACCGGCGCCTATTGAACAGAACGGATCGAGAACAGAGCGATGACCCTGCAGATCGAAACATTCAAGAACGCCGACCTCTCCCATGGCTGGCGGCCGGGCAACAATGCCGGCGGCGCGACGCTCTTCAAGGCGCTCGGCCATCCGCTGACGGCGCCGAAGGGACAGGCGCTGATCGCCGGCCTCGCCAAGGCCGGCCCCGTCGCGGTCTACGATCCCTCCGGCACCATCGGTAACTTCCACGCCTATTACGACCTCGGCCGTCTCGATATCGCCGGCTATTTCGTGCAGCGCGTCGAGGATCTGGGCTCGACCTTCCTCGGCCACGAGGCGCAGCCCGTGAGCGCGATGAAGAAGTCGAACGCGAAAGCCGTTCTCGTTCTCGCCTTCGACGCGAACAAGACCCTCCCCTCGATTGCCCATGTCTTCCCCGACGGCGCGCGCATCGCGACACTCGACGACATCCGCCTGCCGGACGACATGCTGACCAACAAGGCAAACTATCTCGACCCCATGAACTTCGCGACCAACTTCGCCCTCATGCGCGAAAAGAAGGGTGCGAACAGCCATGACGGCATCCACACCCGCGTCGCGAGCGCGAATTACTGGGGCCTGCACGGCGCCGACAATCCGGAACTCTGGCTCTGCCTCTTCGACGAGAAAGGCAATCAGCTCGCCGAGTGGCGCGAGACGCTTCCCATCGCCGGCGCTCCCTTCACGGTGGACAGCGCCGAAATCCGCGAACGCTTCGGCCTCGAGGACTTCACGGGTTCCCTCTTCATCCACGCCGTGCGCATCAAGGGCCACGACGTCGTGAAATATGCGCTCGACATGTATGGCGAGGACGGGCTTGCGCTTTCCTGCAGCCATGACGCGAACGCCTGGCCCGCCGACTACTACGCGGGCATGCCCGCAGGCGAAGACGGCGAGCACGTAACGCTTTTCGTGCAGAACTCGCATCCGATGCCCATTCCGCCGCGCACTGTCGGCCTCAACATCATGGGTGCGCAGGACGTCTCCTGGTATGAGGACGAAATTCCGCCCTTCGGCACGCGCGGCATTCCGCTGAAGAGCCTGCTGCCGGATGCGAAGTGGCCGGACCAGATCGAGGTCGTGGCGGGACGTTACTTCGTGCGCCCGCGCTACGAGGTGATCCGCGACAGCGGTCAGCGCCGCCTCGCCCACGCGAATGTGGAGCGCACCGACCTGAAGCCCAACCCCGAGATCGCGAAACTCGGCAAGCATATGGGCAAGGGCTACATTATGCCGCTGCCCATCCTGCCCCGCGACAAGTTCGAGACCGTCATGATCCCGACGCCGATGGCGCGCGATGAACAGGAACTGCCGTTGCGCGCCGAAATGATCGACGCGAACGGGACCGTTATCGCCTCGAAATATCTCGGCCGCATTCCCCGCCGCGACAGCGTCGAAGTCGGCATCGAAAGCTGGATGAAGGAAGAAGCGCTGAAGCTGCCTTCAGGCTATGGCCATGTCGAATTTCTCTACGATTTCCGAGAAGGCGGCGACGGCAACGGCTGGATCCACGCGCTTGGCCGCTTCGAACAGAAGTCAAGCGGACACCGCGCGGAAACGATCTTCGGCGCGCATATCTACAACACCGCCTTGATCTACAAGGACGAGCCGCAGAGCTACACCAACAAGCCGCCGGGGCTCACCACGCGTCTCTTCCTGCGCGTTGCTGGCCCCGCCCTCGACGACGGCGCGCTCGACACGCTCTGCCACCTGATCTATCCGGCCTCGACCGACTGGCATCCGAAAAGCTCGACGCTGCTCATCCTGCATGACGCCGACGGCAAGCCCGTCGCCGAAACAAAGGTCGAGATCGCCTGCGGCGGTTCGTTCCACTGGCGGCTGTCGGAAGTCTTCCCGCGCGAGGAGCGCGAGAAGATGGGCGGCGCGGGCTATGTCATCATCCGCGACACAACCTGCCGCCTCTTCGGCTTCCATGGTCTCGTCAACGGCGACAAGAGCTTCTGCCTCGACCACATGTTCGGGTTTTGAGGATTCTATTTAGACACGGATCATTTTTTACCAATAATTGATTGCCAGAGTTAGTATCTACTCTGGCGGTCATTTAGCGGGAGAAACCGTGTGACTTCTCAGAAGTTCGGCGGGCCGTGGTCTCTAGAGAAACTCAAGATAGTCGAGGACTATCTTCGACCATTTTGTATCGCGCTCGGGTCGAGATTTAATCTGATCTATATCGACGCTTTTGCTGGCTCGGGCTCTTTCGCATTTAGAGGGGCTACCGCAGCACCGCTTCTCGACGAAGAAGAGCAGATACGAAGTGTAGATGGCTCGGCGCGGGTTGCCTTGTCATGCACACCCCCCTTTTCACATCTCTACTTTCTCGAACAGAAAAGGAAAAATGTTGAAGCACTGAAGGGACTCGCCAGGGAGTTTCCTCACCACAAGATTGATATTTTGAAGGGAAATGCGAATGAGTTGCTTTCGAATGTCTGCCAAAAAATCAATTGGCTGAACTCACGAGGAATTTTGTTTCTTGATCCTTTCGGAAACTCTGTCGAATGGAAGACTTTGGAATTCGTGGCCCAGAGAACAAAATTGGATGTCTGGTACCTATTTCCACTTTCTGGTGTTTATCGAAACGTTCCCGGCAACCTTGAAAAGCTGACCGAAGACAAGCGCGCTTCGGTTACTAGAATTCTAGGAACTTCTGAGTGGGAAGATTATTTCTACAAGCCTGCGCTTGATGACCATATGGATCTCTTCCCCGAACATGAAGCAGGAGCACGGCGGACCGCAAATGCGGAAGGCATCCTTAATTATGTTTCACAGCGTCTTTCGGGCCTATTTCCCTATGTGACCGAGCCGCGAATTCTGCAGGGGCCAAACAATGCACCACTTTACGCGTTGTATCTCGCGCTAACCAACGACAGTACGAAGGCAATAGCGTTAGCTAAGCGGATAGCTCGGGCTGGGTAACTGGATACTCGTTCCAAGTCTGTCCATTCAGCATACGACCTGCCGCTTTCTTGTTTCTCCCCCCCCACTGCTTGAAGAAGAACGCAGTGCCGTAGCGGCGGCACAGACGCTGAATTTCCTCTACCCATACAGGGTCCATATGTCTGGCCCGCGGGCCACTCTCGCCGCCGACGATTGCCCAATGAATTTTCTTCAGGTTGGCTTTGGCCACCGAACCGATTAACGGCTCGAACGAAACGAACCGGATAGCGGCACGGACTTTCCGAAGTTCATCGAGACGGTTGATGACGGCGGCGTCCTCTACACTAGCTCCCAGCCAAACATTGGGCAAAACCGGAAAATCTTTCGCTAGAATCTCGGCCATCCGCTCCGGACGCTTGGTGAGTATCTGATACGTGTGCCGAGGTGTCTCTTCCATGACGCTCCATACCTGACGAATGAACTCCGCAGGCACGTCGGGATGAAACAGGTCCGACATCGAATTGACGAAGACTTTGCGAGGCTTCCGCCAACGGCCGGGAACTTCCAGTGAAGCGTGATCGAGCCGCACCCGGCCGGTCCAGACGTATCGTTCACCACTTTTCCGGGTTAGCCCGTCGTACTTTTCAACACCCATCGCCTCAAGACGCGCTGCCATGCGCATGGCATAGCAATTGGTGCAGCCCGCCGTCGCAATTGCGCAACCAGCAACCGGATTCCACGTTGCGTCAGTCCATTCGATTGAAGTTTCGGCCATAGTGATTCTCCGGTATCGAATCGTATTTTCGAGTGAATCAGCATCGACTCTCAGCCTCAACGCCTTTATTTCTGGGGTCGACCCCCTGATTACAAATCAGGCGCACTCAATCGCAATTTCCCTCCCGAATCCCCCCTGCCATCTTGTCGCAGAGCAGCAAATTCCCTTGAATATGTTTTAGAATGCGTCTAAATAACGAGAAAGCCCGGGTCGTTGCCGGGGCTCGTCACCCCGTTTCAAAGGAGTTTTCGTATATGGCCGTACTCGTAGGCAAGCAGGCCCCCGATTTCACCGCAGCCGCCGTCCTGCCGGATGGCGACATCGTCGAGGATTTCAACCTCCGCTCATACCTCAACGGCTCTTACGGGCTCGTGTTCTTCTACCCGCTGGATTTCACCTTCGTATGCCCCTCCGAAATCCTCGCCTATTCGAACCGCGTGCCGAAATTCGAGGCAATAAACGTGAAGGTCGTCGCCGTCTCGGTCGACAGCCAGTTCACCCATGCCGCCTGGCGCAACACCGCGCCGAAGGATGGCGGCCTCGGCCCCGTGAAGTTCCCGATGGTGGCCGACATGACCAAGCAGATCGCGCGCGACTATGACGTGCTGATCGAGAAGGACGGCGTGGCGCTGCGCGGCACCTTCCTCATCGACCGCGAAGGCATCGTCCGCCATCAGCTCGTGAACGACCTGCCGCTCGGCCGCAACGCCGACGAGGCGCTCCGCATGGCCGATGCGCTGCAGTTCCACGAAGAGCATGGCGAAGTCTGCCCTGCCGGCTGGAACAAGGGCGACGAAGGCATGACGGCGGACGCGAGTGGCGTCGCCAGATATCTGGGCGCACACGCCGAAGCGCTCTGAACCGCACTTTTGGCGGGCCCGGCCGGCACCTGTATAGTGTCGGCAGGGCTCGCCAAATGCCCCCCTTTCACGGCCCGCCTTCTCGACGGCTCAAGCGCACGGAAGCATCATGCCCGACACGAAACACGCCAAAGTTCTCATCATCGGCGGCGGCGCCGCAGGCTACACCGCCGCGATCTATGCCGCGCGCGCCATGCTCGAGCCCGTGCTCGTCCAGGGCATCCAGCCGGGCGGGCAGCTCACCATCACCACCGATGTCGAGAATTATCCGGGCTTCGCCGAGGCGATTCAGGGCCCCTGGCTGATGGAGCAGATGGAAGCGCAGGCGCGCCATGTCGGCACCGATATCGTCGCCGATACGATCACAAGCGCCGAGCTCGGCAAACGCCCCTTCCGCCTCACCGGCGACAGCGGCACGATCTACACAGCCGATGCCGTCATCGTCGCAACGGGCGCACAGGCCAAATGGCTGGGCATTCCCTCGGAACAGAAGTTCCAGGGCTTCGGCGTCTCGGCTTGCGCCACCTGCGACGGCTTCTTTTATCGCGGCAAGGAAGTGCTGCTGATCGGCGGCGGCAATACCGCGGTGGAGGAAGCCCTGTTCCTCACGAACTTCGCATCGAAGGTGACGGTCGTGCATCGCCGCGACAGCTTCCGCGCGGAAAGGATCATGCAGGAACGCCTGTTCCGGAATCCCAAAATCGAGGTCGTCTGGGACAGCGTGGTCGAGGAGATCGTCGGCGACGAGAACCCGCCCGGCGTCACCGGCGCGCGCATCAAGAACATCAAGACCGGCGAGGTGAAGCTCCTTCCCGCGCATGGCATCTTCGTGGCCATCGGCCACAAGCCCGCAACGGAACTCTTCGAAGGCCAGATCGACATGAAGCCGGGCGGTTATCTCAAAGTCGTGCCCGGCACGGCGACGACGAACATCCCCGGCGTCTTCGCCGCGGGCGACGTGACGGACGACGTCTATCGTCAGGCCGTGACGGCAGCCGGCATGGGCTGCATGGCCGCGCTCGAAACGGAACGCTGGCTGGCCGCACAGGAAAGCCATCAGGCGGCGGCGGAGTAAGCCTCTCTAAAGCTCCAGAAAACCGATCAAGGCGCTCATGTCGGAAACGACATGGGCGCCTTCGCTTTTGAGCGCCGCCGCATCGGTCATGGGATCGCCCGCATAGCCGATCACCGTCATACCCGCCGCAACGCCCGCCTGCACGCCCGGCACGCTGTCCTCGATCACGAGGCAGCGCTCCGGCGCATGGCCCATGCGCGCCGCCGCGTGAAGGAAGAGATCGGGTGCTGGCTTGCCACGGGCCACTTCTTCGGCGCTGAAGAGGACATCCTCGACCAACGGCAGCAGGCCGGTACGCCCGAGCGTGAAACGCATCTTCTCGAACCGTCCCGACGAGGCAACGCAATAAGGCGTGCCGCGTGCCGCGAGAACGCGCAGCGCGTCCGCCGCCCCGGCAACGGGCTCGATCCCCTGCTCGAAGGCTTTCAGTGTCTCGTCGCGGATACAGGACGGCCAGTCCTCGCGCAGCGCGCGGCCAAGCGATGTTTCCACATGCGCCTTCACCGCATCCATGGTGCGGCCGACGAAAAGCCGCCGGCACTCCTCATAGGCGATCGGGAAACCTTCCTCCGCCAGCACGCGCACAAGCGCGCGGTTCGCCACCGGCTCGGTGTCGACCAGCACGCCGTCACAATCGAAAATCACAAGGGAGGGAGAAAAGGAAAACGCCATGACCGCATTATAGCCGCGATCATGGCGCTGCCGGTTTCAAATTTGATGACCGGATGTTGCGGGCCTTATTCGACCAGGCTGCGGAGCATCCAGGCGGTCTTTTCGCTGGCCTGCATGCGCTGGACCATCAGGTCCGCCGTCACCTCGTCGTTCGCCTCGTCCGCGACGGCGAAGAGATCGCGCGCGCTCTTCGCCACCTGCTCGTGACCCTTCACGAGGTTTTTCACCATCTGGTCGGCGCTCGGCACGCTGTTGTCTTCCTGCAGCGAGGAGAGCTTGCTGAATTCCGCATAGGTGCCCGGCGCATAGGCGCCCAGAGCGCGGATGCGTTCCGCGATCTCGTCGGTCGCCGCCCAGAGTTCCCGGTACTGCTCCTCGAACATGAGATGCAGTGTGCGGAATTGCGGCCCCGTCACATTCCAGTGATAGTTGTGCGTCTTCAGATAGAGCGTGTAGGTATCGGCGAGCACGCGCGAGAGCCCTTCGGCGATTTCGTTCCTGTCATTCGCCGCGATGCCGGTATCGACTTTCACGTTGCACCTCCTTGGTTTGGGTTCCCGCAATATATAGTTCTCGAACATAGCTATACAAGGTTATTTATAATTATTCTAATAAATGGCTTCCGCACTGACACGAAGCCCTCGCTCGTCCTAAAATGAACCATCAGTCGCCACGGGAGACATCAATGGACGCGCCTATCAAGTTCCTCGACCGCGAACCGGTCGAACTCAACCGGCGCCAGCTCGTGAAGGGCCTCGCCGCCGGATACATCGTCGCCATCGCCGGCTGCGTCCAGAATCCGACCCTGGGAAGGCAGCAGCTGATGATCGTCTCGGAAGCGCAGATGACGCAGCTCTCCGCCTCTGCCTGGAACCAGATACGCACCCAGCAGAAAGTTTCCACCAACAAGGCGATGAACCGCAGCCTGCAGACGGTCGGCCCTCGCATCGTGCAGGCCGCAGGCCTGCAGAACCAGAAATGGGAATACACGGTCTTCCAGGGCGACGAGGCCAACGCCTTCGTGCTGCCCGGCGGCAAGGTCGGTTTCTACGAAGGCATTTTCAAGCGGATGGAAAACGACGACCAGCTTGCCACCGTGATGGGCCACGAGACGGGCCATGTTGCCGCGCGCCATTCCGGCGAGCGCTACAGTCAGCAGGTGGCGGCGGGCGTCGGCATGCAGGCCGCGCAGGTCGCGCTGCAGGCAGGCGATGTCAGCGGCGCAGGCACCATCGCCGCCGTGCTTGGCGCCGGCGTACAGTTCGGCATCCTCCTGCCCTACTCCCGCACGCATGAACTGGAAGCCGACCGCCTCGGCGTCGTCTATATGCAGAAGGCCGGATACGATCCGCGCCAGTCGCTCCGCTTCTGGCAGAACATGACGGCACAGCGTGGCGGCAAGGCTCCGCCGCCGGAGTTCATGTCGACGCATCCCTCGGATACAACGCGCATCTCCGCACTGACCCAGCAACTGCGAAGCATGGGCTATCAGGTCTGACGGTTCGGCACCCGGCAAAAGTCCTGAAAAAAACTCCGTCATGGCCCGCATAAAGCGGGCCGTGACGATCATTGTTTGAAGAATCGCAATCGAGATTCTATCGAAGCCTCAGATCAAGCTCGCGCAGAAGCGCTGGATGCGCTGGCAGGCATCGGTGAGTTCTTCCGTGGACGTCGCATAGGAAATCCGGAAGAAGGGCGAGAGCCCGAAGGCCGCGCCATGCACCACGGAAATACCCTCCGCCTCGATGAGGGCCAGCGCGAAATCCTCGTCCGTCTCGATGACCTTGCCGTCGGTCGTCTTCTTGCCGATGCAACCCTCGCAGGAGGGATAGACATAGAAGGCGCCTTCCGGCGTCGGGCATTTCAGGCCTTTCGCCTGGTTCAGCATTGAGACGACAAGGTCGCGCCGCTCCTTGAAGACTTCCGCCCTTTCGGGGATGAAGTCCTGCGGCCCGTTCAGCGCCTCGACGGCGGCCCACTGGCTGATCGAGGTCGGGTTCGAAGTCGACTGGCTCTGCACTTTCGTCATCGCCTTGATGAGCGGCTCCGGCCCGGCGCAATAGCCGATGCGCCAGCCCGTCATCGCATAGGCCTTCGAAACGCCGTTCATGGTCAGCGTGCGCTCGTAGAGCCCCGGCTCGACCTGCGCCGGCGTCGCGAACTTGAAGCCGTCATAGGTCAGGTGCTCATACATGTCATCGGTCAGAATCCACACATGCGGATGCTTCATCAGCACGTCGGTGAGCTTTTTCAGTTCCGCCGCCGTATAGGCCGCGCCGGTCGGGTTCGAGGGCGAGTTGAAGATGACCCACTTGGTCTTTTCTGTGATCGCCTTCTCAAGCGCGTCGGGTTGCAGCTTGAAGCCGTCCTCAAGCCGCGTTTCGACCGCCACGGGCGTACCGCCCGCGAGCAGCACGATGTCCGGATAGGACACCCAGTAGGGCGCGGGAATGATCACCTCGTCGCCGGGGTTCAGCGTTGCGACCATCGCATTGAAGATGATCGGCTTGCCCCCCGGCGCAACGAAGGCCTGGTTCGGCTGGTAGTCGAGCCCGTTCTCGCGCTTGAACTTGGCGCAGATCGCCGCCTTGAGCTCCGGGATACCGTCGACCGCCGTATACTTCGTCTTGCCCTCACGGATGGCCCTGATCGCGGCTTCCTTGATGTTGTCGGGCGTGTCGAAATCAGGTTCGCCAGCCGCAAGCGAGATCACGTCGCGGCCCAGGGCTTTCAGGTCGCGCGCTTTCTGCGTGGCGGCAATGGTTGCCGACGGCTGAATGCGGTTGAGCGCGTCCGAGATAAAGCCCATTTTGAATCTCCATGGAGGGGGCGAACAAAG